>DPMC01000179.1 GCA_003541675.1 Acidimicrobiaceae bacterium
TCCAGAAGATGCTCACCGACCTGGTGGCCATTGGTGACGACGTTCAGTGGCTGCCCATGCGGGCGGCCGGAGTCACACTGGTTTTCGGCGAGCTGACAGTCTCGGGGGTGTAGGGCCCAGCCCACAGACCATGCCGATCCTGCACGCCATCCTGTTGGGCCTGGTGCAGGGCCTGACCGAGTTCCTGCCCGTCTCGTCCAGCGGCCACCTAGAACTCGTGCCATGGCTATTGGGTTGGGAGGACTTCGGTGGCGATGGTCGCTTGGAGGATGCCTTCGAGGTTGCCCTCCACGTGGGTACCCTGGCCGGAGCGGTGTTTTACCTGCGGGCTGACGTGGTCCGGTACCTGCGGGCCGCTCTGACCTGGATTCGGTCCGGTGTCGGCACCGTTCCCGTCGGGGATGCCCGGACGGCCTGCCTGCTGGCTGTTACCGCGGTGCCCACGGGGATCCTTGGTGTGCTGGTGGCGTTCATGATCGACGACCTCGGGGACCGGATGTGGTTGGTGGCCACCTGCCTGATCGTGTTCGGACTTGTGTTGTGGGCCACCGACCGCCGTGGGGCGACCGCCGGTGAGGCGACGAGCCGGGGCATGGCTGACCTCTCCTTCCGCAACGCCATCGTTCTGGGAGTGGCTCAGGGTTTAGCTTTCCAACCTGGAGTGTCTCGTTCGGGGGTGACCCTGAGCGTTGCTCGGTCGCTGCGGGTGGAACGCACCGAGGCCGCCCGACTGGTCTTCCTGATGAGCCTGCCGGTCATAGCCGGAGCGGGCCTACTGTCGGCCGTTGACGTAACGGTGCCCGCCGGTTGGTGGCCCCCGTTCCTCGCTGGGATGGCGGCCGCCGCGGTAAGTGGCTGGTTTGCCGTCCATGGCCTACTGCGCCTACTGGCCCGGATCGGACTCGGAGGGTTCGCCGCCTATCGCGTGGCGGTAGGCCTCGGAATCCTGGCCCTGTTGGCTACCGGCGTCCGCTAGTCGACTGGCGACGGTTCGGCGACCAGGGTGGGCATCAACGCTGGTATCAGATCACTCCAGTGGAGGGCGCCGGCGACCTAGGGCATCCGGTCGGCGGGTACGACAACGATCAGGGTGTAGTCGTCAAGGTCCAGCACCCGGCCGACTCGACCACTCGTCGTGCCGTGGGCATACCCGGTGATTCTCCCGATGCTGCACCAGGGTCGAGTCGACGGCCCATAGGGAGACCAGGCCATGCGGTGGCGGGCGGGCCCCATGCCCGAAGTCGAGCGGTGGGGTAGGACACGGCCCCCGGGGGGACTAGGTACGTCAGAGAGCGTTCCTGGTCAGGTGGTGCTGGGGGTTTTGCTGCCTGAGGAGCTGCCCGACGATGCCTTATTCGCTGAGGGAGTCGAGGCGGCATCGCTGGTCGAGCTGCCCGAGGAGGCGTCCTTCGTTCCGGACGAGTCGCCACCGGACGACGAGGCGTCCGAGGAGGTTCCGTTCGAGGACCCCGAACCCTCCGACGCGGAATCCGACGAGTTGCTGGTCGACGAGGCCTTCTCCGAGGAATGTCCGTCGGCCGAGGACCCGTGGTCGTTCTTGTAGAAGCCGTCGCCCTTGAAGGAGATGCCCACTCCGCTGAACACCTTGTTGACCGGACCGTGGCACTCGACGTCGATGCAAGTGGTTAGAGCATCGTCGGTGAACGACTGACGTAGTTCGAACTCGCCCTCGCAGGTCTGGCAGCGGTACTGGTAGGTCGGCATGGCGGAGAGGCCTCGGCTCGTCGGGTCGTGGCAGTAGGAGGAAACGTCGGCAGGTGGTCGACGGGCGAACGGTGCAGCCTACCCGTGCCTGTCGGGCACACTGGCGGGGTGGACATTCCTGCCGGGCTCGGAGCCTGGGCCCTTGTAGTGGTGGCGTACCTGCTTGGCACGGTGCCGTCGGCCCAACTGGTGGCCGGTCGGCGTGGCGTGGATCCGACGACCGAGGGGTCCGGTAATCCCGGTGCCACCAACGTCTATCGCACGGCCGGTCGGCGGGCAGGGGTGGCCGTGTTCGTGGCTGATACCGGCAAGGGTGCGATCGCCGCAGGACTGGGCCTGGCCTTGGGCGGGCGACCGCTCGGCTTGGCCTGCTGGGCGGCGGCCACGCTTGGGCATGTCCTCCCGGTGACCCGCAGATTCCGCGGTGGAAAGGGCGTGGCCACCGGTGGCGGTGGTGCCATCGTGCTGTTCCCGGTTGTCGGCTTGGCGGTCATGGCACTGTTCGCCCTGGTGGCCCGACTCTCGGGTAAGTCATCGCTGGGTTCGGTCACCATCTGCATCGCCTTACCCGTCGGCGTCGCCGCGACCAGTCGTGGTTGGCCAGACTTTCTGGTGGCAACCGGCATCTGTCTGGTAGTGCTGGTCCGACACCGGGCCAACATCCGTCGCCTCATGTCAGGCGAGGAGCAGGGTTGGGGTCGATGATCTCCCTAGCCGAGGCCCGTGAACACGTGCTTGGCCGCTGCGAGAGGCCGGACCCTGTTGAGGTGGCGTTGTCCGACGCTCGGGGCCTGGTGCTCGCCGAGCCCGTCGACTCGCCCGAGTGCGTTCCCCCGTTCGCCAACACGGCGATGGACGGCTTTGCCGTGCGGGCGGCCGACACCGTGGGGGCGCCGGTGGTCCTCGAAGTGGTGGGCACGGTGGCCGCGGGCGTGGATCCGGTGGTCGCAGGCATCGAGGTCGGATCGGGCACCGCAGCGCGGATCATGACCGGGGCGCCGATGCCGCCGGGCGCCGATGCCGTGGTGATGGTCGAACGCACCGAGATGGGGGCGGACGGGGCGACCGTCTCGGTGGCCATCGAGGTGCCGGTGGGTAATCACGTGCGGTCTGCCGGCGAGGACTTGGTGGCCGGCGACCGGGTGTTTGAGGCCGGAGCGGTCCTGAGCCCGGGGCACCTCGGAGTGCTGGCCAGCATCGGTGTCCTCTCGGTGGTCGTTCACCGTCAACTTCGGGTTGGGGTGCTGTCCACCGGGGACGAGTTGCGAGACGGGCCCGGGGCGCTGGCTCCCGGCCAGATCCGGGACGCAAATCGACCGTCTCTCCTTGGCCTGCTCGATGAACTGGGCGTCGATGCGGTCGATCTGGGCCGGGTGGTCGATGACGAGGGAGCCATCGAGGCGGCATTGCTCGACGGGGCCTCCCGGTGCGATGCCGTGCTGACCTCAGGCGGCGTGTCGATGGGCGACTTCGACTACGTCAAGGTCGTTCTGGACCGGATTGGCGACATGCGTTGGATGCAGGTGGCCATCAAGCCGGCCAAGCCCTTGGCCTTCGGTCGGATCGGTGGCGTGCCGGTGTTCGGGCTTCCCGGCAATCCGGTGTCGTCGATGGTTTCCTTCGAGTTGTTCGCCCGCCCGGCCCTGCGGGCCATGTCCGGCCATACAGAGACCGACCGGACCTGCATTCGGGCGGACGTCGTCGGGGGCCTGCCTCGTCATGCCGACGGCAAGGTCCACTTCGCCCGGGTGGGCGTCGAGGTGGTTGACGGTCGGTTCCGGGTCCGGTCGGCGGGCGGCCAGGGTTCCCACCAACTGACGGCCATGGCGGCCGCAGACGGCCTGGCCGTGTTGCCCGACGGTGACGGGATACCCGACGGTGGCGAGGTCGACGTCTTGTTGCTGGGTTAAGGGTTGTCGAATCGGTGTCCGCCGGACGCGGTGGGTGACGGCGAGCCGTACGCTGGCCCAGTGGTCCTCCCCTTGATCGACGGCTTCGGCCGGGTGCACCGTGACCTCCGCATCTCGGTGACCGACCGGTGCAACTTCCGGTGTGGCTACTGCATGCCCGCCGAAGGCCTCCAGTGGTTGCCCCGAGCTGAACTACTTACCTTCGAGGAGATTGAGCGGGTAGCCCGGCTGCTGGTCGAACGCCATGGGATCGACAGCATCCGTCTCACCGGTGGAGAACCGACGGTGCGGGCCGACCTGCGCCGTCTGGTGGCGATGCTGTCCGCCCTCGGGGCGGACCTGGCCCTGACTACCAACGGCTCCACCCTGGAGCTGGCTGCGTCCGGACTGGCCGATGCAGGATTGAAGCGAATCAACGTCTCGTTGGACTCGTTGCGGGCCGAACGGTTCGCCGAGTTGACCCTGCGCGACGAACTTGGTCGGGTGCTGAACGGAATCGACGCGGCGTTGGCCGCCGGTCTGGACCCGGTGAAGGTCAACGTGGTGGTTATGCGAGGCGTCAACGACGACGAACTGGTTGACTTTGCCCGTTTCGGTCGGGACCGGGGTGTGATGGTCCGGTTCATCGAGTTCATGCCGTTGGACGCTGACGAGGCCTGGACCCACGAATCGGTGGTGGGCATCGACGAGATCGTGGCCCGGGTGGGAGAGGTGTTTCCGCTGGAGCCCATCGACCGGACCTCGGCCCCAGCCAGCCGGTTCCGCTACCTCGACGGTGGCGGTGAGATCGGGGTGGTGGCCAGCGTCACCCGGAGCTTCTGCGATTCGTGCGACCGGATCCGCCTCACCGCGGATGGTCAGTTCCGCAACTGTCTGTTCGCCGTGAACGAGTTCGACGTCCGGTCGCTGCTGCGGTCGGAGGCCACCGACGACGAGGTCAGTGCCCTGCTGGAGCGTGCAGTGGCCGCCAAGTGGGCCGGTCACGGGATCGGTCGGGTGGAGTTCATCCGTCCGGCCCGTTCCATGTCCCAGATCGGCGGCTGATCCGGTGCCTGAACCAGCGGGGACAGACGGCTTCACCCACCTCGACGACGAGGGTCGGGCCCGCATGGTCGACGTGGGAGGCAAGGACGCGACCCGGCGACGGGCTGTGGCCCGGGCCAGGATCACCATGCAGGCCGAGACCGCCGAGGCCCTGAGGCTCGGCAAGGTGTCCAAGGGCGATGTGCTCGCCGTGGCCCGGGTGGCCGGGATTCAGGCCGCCAAGCGAACGTCGGAACTCATCCCACTGTGCCATCCGTTGATGTTGAGTTCAGTGGTCGTGGACCTGGTGGTCGGGCATGCTTGGGTGGACGTCGAAGCGACGACTGAGACCGTGGACCGGACCGGCGTCGAGATGGAGGCGTTGACCGCCTGTTCGGTGGCTGCCCTGGCCATCTATGACATGTGCAAGGCCGTGGACCGCTCGATGAGCGTGGAGTCGCTCGGCCTGCACGAGAAATCGGGAGGCCGCTCTGGCGACTGGCGACGGGACGACCACCCTGCGTGACTCCGCCGGGGGCTTTATCGCGCCCTGCGCGCGAATATTCGCGCGCTGAGCGCGTAGACATCCACCATTTAGTAGGGAAGCCCTACTACCTTCCTTCGTTATCCACAGGGGTACGAGCGGACCGAAGGGTGGATCCAAATGAGGCATCGTCAATGCTGATCCTTCTGGGACTCGGGGTTCTCTGGGCTGCGGTCCTGTTGCCGCCCGTCATCCGCAATCGTGACGTCCTGACCCGCCCGTTGGCCGCCGTGGCCTCGGTCGGTCGATCAGCCAGCCGGGTAACTGTCGGATCAGCCGCCCGATCAACGGGTCGGCCGAGGGTAAGCGCCTCGCTGTCCGGCGTCAGGTCGCGCCGTCTGCGGGCATTCCGTTCGGCCGCCACCTCGGTTCCCGATGACGTCGGTTCGGCCCGCCGCCGCCGCCGCGATCTGCTCCTGACCCTCGGAGGTGTCGCCGTCTTTACGTTCCTGGGTGGCGTGGCCGTAGGCGGAGCGGTCTGGATGGTCCACTTCCTCGTCGACCTGCTGCTCGTCGGCTACGCCATGCTGGTCACCCAACGCCACCAGTTGGAAGCCGAGCGACGCGAGACGGTCATCCCCTTCCGGATGGACGGCCCGCTCATGGGTGGGCTGACCGGCACGTCGGCCATGCGCGACGAGGCCGTGCTGAGCCGCCGGGCCAACTGATCCCGATACCATCGCTCCCGGTCGCGGGGGTGTAGCTCAGTTGGCTAGAGCGCTACGTTCGCAACGTAGAGGTCGTGAGTTCGATTCTCATCACCTCCACCATGACCGGTAAGAGTCGAGGTGTCCGGGACCACCCGTCCCGGATACTCGCCGGCGAGGCCTGTTGTCGTATGGGGCCAGGTGCCTCGGAGCGTTTGAGCTGCGTCTACCCCTCGAGTGGCCGATTTGGCCCGTTTTGGGGCTG
>DPMC01000118.1 GCA_003541675.1 Acidimicrobiaceae bacterium
TGCAGGTCGGCTGGGGTCTTGGGGCGCTGCAACTCGTAGAGGTGAGGAAACTCAAGCCATCCAAGCACCAGGTCCCAGAGTCGCTCGGCAGCCTCGCCGGTCGGTGGTTCGATGAGGACCGGGCCGAACAGCTTCCGGGAGTCGTCGGCATCGGCACCTGGGAACACCAACGTCGGCACCCCCCAACCACCCATGCCCAGCACACGATCATGATCAGCCCGGACGTCGTCGTGGGTGGTCTCATCGGCCAACGCGGCATCCACGTAGCCGGGATCGAGGTCCATCTCGACGAGCAGCTCGCGGGCTACCTCGGGACGGTGGGGCTTGCGACCCTCGACGTGCAGGGCAGTGCCCGACCGTAGGTACCAGGCGTCGTTCAGCTCCGGGGCCTCACGCTTGAGCAGGGCGCCGATCCGCATCATCGACCAGCCGTAGGACCACTCCCGTTCCCACGGATGCTTCTTCCCCTCGGCCCGGTTGACCTCCTCGAGGCTGAAGAACCGCCAGTCCACGTCGAGTTCGAGCCGGTCGCGGACCTCGCGCATCCACAGCGAGGTCTGGTAGGCCCACGGGCAGATCACGTCGAAGTGAAAGTCGACCCGCATCGGTTTTTCATCCATAAACGGAGCCTCGCGCAGACTCGTAGCGAGGGGTCAGTCGGGGACACGAAGCTCATGACGGGTCACCTTGCCTAGGGCGTTGCGGGGTAGGGCATCGACGGCCACCACCCGCCGGGGCAGCTTGTAGGCCGCCAGGTGGTCCTGGGCGAAGGCCCGCAACTCATCGACTCCGGGGCAGTCGTGTCCGTCGGCCGCCACGATCCACGCCACCACCTCCTCGCCCCACTCGGGCGAGGGCACGCCGGCCACCGCCACCTCAGCCACCGCATGGTGGAGGACCAGGGCGTCGTCAACCTCCCGGGGATAGACGTTGAGGCCACCGCTGATGATGAGCTCCTTGGCCCGTCCGACGATGGCCAGGTATCCGTCGTCGACCGCGCCCAGGTCGCCGGTCCGGAACCACGGGTCGCCACCATCCGGATCGGCCACGAACGCCTCGGCCGTGGCCTCAGGTCGCTCCCAGTAGCCGGCGAACACGTTGGGTCCCCTGACGAGGATCTCGCCGACCGGCCCATCAGACCCGTCGGCCAGCCGGACGTCTACTCCGGGCAGCGGGATGCCCACCGCTCCCGGACGTCGAACATCGTCAAACGGATTGGAGACCAGCATCACCGTCTCGGTCATCCCGTAACGCTCCAGGACCGAAACGCCGGCCCGTTCGGCCAGACGAACGTGGAGTTCGGCAGCCAGCGGCGCAGAACCGGCCACGCAGAGGCGAAGGCCTCCGAGGAGGTCGACCCGATCGTGGTCGGCCAGGCGGTGGTACATGGTCGGCACGCCGAAGAACATCGTGGCGTCATGGACGTCGAGGGCGTCCAGCACGTCGTCGGGGGCGAACCCCGACTGCAGAACCGCTGAGGCCCCGGCCAGCAGGGTCCCGTGGAGGCCCACACCGAGGCCGTGCATATGGAACAACGGCAAACACAGGACGAGCCGGTCGACTTCGGTCCAACGCCAGGCCACACGAACCGACTGGGCGCCGGCCAACAGGTTGGCCTGGGTTAGGACCGCGCCCTTGGGGCGCCCCGTGGTACCCGACGTATAGCCGATGATCGCCGGATCACCGGGTAGCGATACATCGAGAAGTGCTGCCGTCCCGTCATCGGCGGGCACGTCGGGGAACGGATCGACCAACTGGGCTACCAGAAGGTCGGGATCCAGCCCGGCCAGCAGTTCGGCCCAACCGTCATGGCCGACCAGCGCTGCCCGGGGGGTGCAGTCGGCAATCACGTGGGCCAGTTCAGCCTCGCGGTAGGACCCATTGGTCGGCACCACGACCAGGCCGAGCCGCAGACAAGCCACATGGGCCACCGCCAGGTCGACGGTCGACGGTCCCGAGAGCAGCAGTCGCTCACCGTCCACCAGGCCCGCCCCGGCCAGACGGGCCGCCAGGCGTTCGGTGCGATCCAGGAACTCGCCTCTGGCCACCCACCGGGCCGGACCGCCGTCGATCGAACCCCACAACAGCGGGCGGTCAGGTTCCGCACCGAGGACAGCGGTCCACGCCCCGGCCAGCGTGCCAGGGCGAGGGAGGTCGAATCCGTCCGGAGCCCCTACCGGCAGGTGTGCACTCCAGTGCCGGAGATCATTCATCGTCCGGACCGTACCGTCGACGCCGGGGCTGGCCGGATTCGGGAGGGCGACTTGACCCGAGAGACCGGTTGATCCATACTAATGACATCCATTAGATCAACACGGAGAGCAACTTCATGGAATTCGGCATCTTCAGCAACGGCTACACCCCGGGCCCCGCTGCTCACGACTCGGAAAGCGAGCACACCGAACTGATGCGGGAGGCCGAGTACGCCATCCTCGCCGACAAGCACAACTGGAAGTACATCTGGTTCGGCGAGCACCACGGGCTAGTCGAGTACAGCCACATGTCGGCCCCCGCCCCGATGATGGGCTGGGTAGCCGCCCAGACCGACTACATCCACATCGGGTCGGCCATCACCAGTCTCCCGACCAAGAAGGAGCACCCGGTCCGAATCGCCGAGCGGGCCGCCATGCTCGACCACGTCACGAACAACCGGTTCGAGTTCGGCACTGGCCGGGGGGCCGGAAGCCACGAGCTCCGGACCTTCAACGTGATGGACCCGAGCGAGACCAAGGCCCAGTGGGACGAGGTCATCCACGAGATCCCGCGGATGTGGGAACAGAAGGACTACGACTTCGACGGCGAGTTCTTCACCGTGCCCACCCCACACAACATCCTCCCCAAGCCCTACGGCCCCGGCCATCCACCCATCTGGGTGGCCTGCGGCAACCCGCCGACCTTCGCCAAGGCCGGCTCCATGGGCATCGGCGCCATCGCCTTCAACTTCGAACCCATCCACAACCTCAAAGGCCGGGTCGACGCCTACAAGGAGGCCATCCAGGACCCGATCGACCAGATCGGCCAGTACAAGAACGACAACGTCATGATGACCAACGCCTGCATCTGCCTGGAGGACCGCGACGAAGCTCGGGCCGTGGCCATGGCCAAGGGTCGCGGCTACCTGGTGACCATGGTCAACATGTACCACGACACCATGCCCAAGTCGCCCGACGCCATCGTCTGGCCCAACGCACCCATGGATCCAGGCTGGACCGAGGAACTCCTCGACATGGCCATCGACGGTGGCTACATGCTCTGCGGCAACCCCGAGGAGGTCTGCGAGCAGCTCAACCGCTACCGGGACGTGGGCTGCGACCAGGTGGTCTTCGGCCTGCCCACCGAGGGCCTCACCCACGACCAGACCCTCGAGATGATCGAGCTGTTCGGCGACCAGGTCATCCCCGAGCACGACGGCGACCGGGTCCACTCCACTGACCGCTATCGGGCCACCGCCGAGCGCCAGTTCCCCGACTTTGGTTACCCGGTGCCCGAAGGCATTGACGTGTCGATCATCCCGACCACCGCCCTGCTCTCCCTGGGCTGACGTCCGAACCCGACCGGAACCGCCGAACCGGAAACAGGCGCGCCATGGCCCGCGACGGAACCGAAACTCGGACCCGACTTCTAATGGAAGCCGAGCGTCTCTTCGCCGAGGTCGGAGTCTGGCAGGCCGCCACTGGCGACATCGTCCGCTCCGCCGGCCAACGCAACGCCTCGGCGCTGACATATCACTTCGGGTCACGTGAGGGGGCGCTCGACGCCATCCTCGCCGAGCACGGCAACCCGGTCGACCAGCGGCGGGGCGAACTGCTGAGCAACCTTGAGGGAGGACCCACCACCGACACCCCGGCTGTGCGGGACCTGGTGTCGACCCTGGTGCGACCCATGACCGCCGTGCTGGACGACCCACGGGGACGCCGCTACGTGCGGATCATCGCCCAACTCTCGGACCGCTTCCCGGCCTGGCGGGACGCCCCGTCGGGCGTTGACCAGACCCATCTGGAAAGGGCCTTGGACCTCTTGGAGGGGGTGGCCGCCGGCGACGGACCGGCGGCACGCGAGGCCCGCCTGCTGGCCATGATCCAACTCATGACAGTGTCACTGGCCGCCCGGGCCGGTGAGATGGAACACCGACGGCCCCACCTCGATTCCACAGCCTACGAGCGGCACCTGGTCGACGTCCTGACCGGTGTGCTCACTGCGCCCAGCACCTAAACCGCTCCACGTGTCCGGTACCGTCGCCCGCCGTGCACGTCATCCTCGTCCGACACGGACGCCCCGAGATCGTCGTCGACTCCCCCACCATTGCCGACCCCAGTCTGGACGAAATCGGTCGATGGCAGGCCGAACGCCTTACCGCGTGGCTGGCGTGCGAGGAGATTGACGCGGTAATCACCAGCCCCAAGGCCCGAGCCATCCAGACGGCGGCCGGGACGGTCGAGGGGCTCGGCATTACCCCCCGGGTCGTCAACGACC
>DPMC01000266.1 GCA_003541675.1 Acidimicrobiaceae bacterium
ATGAAGGACGACGCCACCAGCCGCGAGGCCACCCCCGCCGAGATCGACGCCATGAAGGCCCTGCTCGCCGACTCACTTGCCGCCGGGGGCCTTGGATTCTCGACCAGCCGGTCGTTCACCCACAGCGACGGTGACGGCCTGCCGGTGCCATCACGGACCGCAGCGGCCGACGAGGTCGAGGCCCTGTGTGCCGTAGTGGCCGACCATCCCGGCACCACACTGGAATGGGTGGCCGACGGCTGCATGAACGGTTTCCGCGAGGACGAGGTCGACCTCATGACCCGGATGTCACTCGCCGCCCGACGACCCGTCAACTGGAACGTCCTGACCATCGACGCCGCCCGACCCGACGACTACCGAAACCAGCTCCGGGCATGCGACGAGGTGGCCGAGGCCGGCGGTAAAGCCATGGCCCTGACCATGCCGGTCCTCGTGGGTATGAACATGCACTTCCACACGTTCTGCGCCCTCTACTCGCTGCCCGACTGGAGCGAGGTCATGAACCTCCCCCACGACGAGAAGGTGGCCGCCCTGTCGGACCCCGACACCCGCCGCCACCTCGAGACCCGGGCCGCCTCTCCCGACGCCGGCGTGTTCTCCCGCCTCACCGGCTGGGGCCGCTACCGCATCGGCGATACCTACTCCGAGCCCAACGAGGGCCTCAAGGGTCGCCTCATCGGCGACGTCGCCCGCGAGCGGGGGCAGCGCGACTTCTACACGCTGCTCGACGTCGTGTTGGCCGATGACCTTCGCACCGTGCTGTGGCCCGGGCCCACCGACGACGACCCGGCCAGCTGGATCATGCGTCAGACCGCCTGGGACCATGACCACGTGATGATCGGCGGCTCGGACGCCGGCGCCCACCTCGACCGTATGGCCGGTGCCAGCTACACCACCCAGTGGCTGGCCGACTGCATTCGCGGCCAGGGCCTGGCCACCGTCGAGGGCGCCATTGCCCACATGACCGACGTGCCAGCCCGCTTCTTCGGCCTCGTCGAGCGGGGTCGCCTCACCGAGGGCTGGCACGCCGACGTGGTCGTCTTCGATCCCGAGACGGTCGGAGCCGGCGAGTTCCACCTGAAGCACGACCTACCCGGAAACAGCCCCCGCCTGTACGCCGATGCGTTCGGCATCGAGCGGGTCTACGTCAACGGCACGTGCACCATCGTCGACGGCCAACCCGCCGGTGGTCTTCCGGGCGTCGTGCTCCGTTCGGGCACCGACACCGAGACAGTCAGGATTCCCGCCGACCACTGACGGTCCCCGGTGGCCGATCCGGTCACCGGCTACCAGGAACCGAGCCCCTCAGCCTGGGTTGATCGGTCCTGATTGACCGGACCAAGCTGACCGGCTCACCCGATCAGGGGCGAGGGGTTCCGTAGGATCGGCGGCCATGGACTTCCCCGACCGCCGCGTCCCCTGGTTCGAAGCGGTCTCGTTGCTGGTTCCACTGGTCGCCGTACTGGTCCCACTGGCCCGCATGCTGGGCACGGGCGCCACCACCATGGAGGAGGGCACCGTCCTCGTCGTGGCGTCCGGGATCCTCGACGGTCGACTACCCCATGCCGACGTGTCGTACCTCTATGCCCCAGGCAGCGTCTGGACGGTGGCGGGCGCCTTCTCGGTGTTCGGCACCTCGGTGGTCGTCGAGCGCCTGGTCGGCCTCGGCTACCGCCTCCTCTTGCTGTGGGGCATCCACCGACTGGCCCGCCGCTGGGGACTGTCGACCGCGGCATGCACCACGCTGGCCACCTGGGCCGTGTTGGCCCCGTTCGGCCTCATTGCCTACCCGTGGGTGGCCGGCCTCGGCCTACTGGCTGCCGGTACCGCACTGGTGCTGGACGGCGAGGACCGCCGCACCGCAGCGGTAGGCGCCAGCCTGTGCGGACTCGCCGCGTTCCATCAGGTCGTGCTGGCCCCCGCCGTACTGCTCGTGGTGGTTCCCGCATTCCTTTCGGCCACCGACGAACGCCGGGCCCGCCTGGGCACCGGTCTGGTGGCTGGCCTCTTCCCCTTCCTCCTCCACATGGTGCTGGTCGGACCCCGCGTCATGTTCGAGGGCATGGTGCTCGACCCGGTGGTGCGGCTCCGGGCCGGACGACGCCTACCGCTGCCTCCGGATCCGAATGACAGCGGCGACTTCTTCGCCCGCCTCGACGACCTGGTGCGTGGCCCGTCGCGTTTCCCGGGCCTGGACCGACCCGCCCAGATCACCGCTCTGTTCTGGCTCCTGCTGGCCTCCACGGTGGTCCTCTTGGTGATGGCGTGGCGCTGGCGGGGCTCGGCCCGGTCACGCCTGACCACCATGGCGGTGGTCGGCGCGGCGCTCGTCCCCATGGTGTTGCAGCGGCCCAGCCCCAACCACCTCAAGTTCGTCGGAGCGTGGACGGTGGCCGTCGGCGTGGTGGCCATCGCCGAACCACTGGGAGCCCTGCTGGGTCGCCTCCCTGGGCGCTTCTCGGGTATGCGCCTCGGCCGTTCGGCCCGCCACCTGGCCCCACCGATCGCTCTGGCCGCCATCCTGGGCGGACTGGCCCTGCTAGCCCCCCACCACATCGGCCGCTTCACCATCGACGCCTTCACTGACCGACCTCTGGATGGTTCCACGGCGACCGTGGTCCACGACGGCCGCACCCTGCCTGTGGGCCGGGGGTCGGGGGCCGAGGCGGTGGCCGATGAGATCGACCGACTGGTGGGCCTCGTCGATGCGCTGACCCGTCCCGGCGATCGGTTGTTCGTCGGTCCCGCGGACCTGACCCGGACCAACTACAGCGACACCTCCCTCTACTTCCTGCTCCCCGACCTGGTGCCGGCCAGCCGCCACATCGAGATGAACCCCGGTCTGGCCAACCGTCAAGGGAGTGGGCTGGCCGCCGACCTGGCCGCCGCCGACGTACTGGTCCTCACCGACCGCTTCGACGGCTGGTCCGAACCCAACGCCTCGGTGTTTCCCGGCGACCCGGCACCCGCCGCAGTGGTTGCCGACCGTTTCTGCGACGTCGGCGGTACCGCTACGTGGCGGGTCCTCACCCCGTGTGGATTGCCGGGTGTCGACCCGGCCGACCGATAGCGTCAGCGCCGCATGGCCGCCGACGGGGCACGCCCTCGCTTCTCCTACATCCCGGGCCTCGACGGCATCCGGGGCATCTGGGTCGTCATCGGCCCGCTGCTGTACCACGCCGCCACCGACACGGTCACCGGCGGCATCCTGGGCATCGACCTGTTCTTCACACTGTCCAGTTACCTGATCATCTCCATCGCCCTGAACGAGTTCGAGTCCACGGGTCACATCGACCTGAAGGCTTACGCCGGTAGGCGGGCCCGCCGGCTGCTCCCAGCCCTGTTCGTGGCCCTCGGGCTGCTCACCATCTACCTGGTACTCGTCGTCCCACCGGGCGAGTTCGCCCGTTGGACCGGGGCGATCTTCTCGACGCTGACCTACAGCGCCAACTGGTACGAGATCTTCTCCGACGTCTCGTATTTCGAGGACTTCCAGCACTCCCCGCTTCGCCACGTGTGGTCGTTCTCGATCGAAGAGCAGTTCTACATCTTCGCCCCGCTGTACCTCACCGCCGTCCTGGTCCTGTTCAAGCGACGAGCCAACCTGGCCCTGCTGGTCACCATGATCGCCGGCACGGCGGCCTCCACCTGGTGGATGGGCCACCTCTATCCGGGGCACGGAGACCCGTCACGGGTGTACTACGGCACCGACACCCGGGCTCACTCCCTGTTCGCCGGGATCATCCTCGCCGTGGCCGTCCGGATGTACGGACCGGTGCGAAGCCGGGCCGGCCAGCTGGCCTGGGTGGCCAGCGCGTACGCGGCGACCATCTTCTTCACGTGGGCCATCTTCGAGATCTCCGAGCGGGATGCCTGGATGTTTGAGCACGGCGGCTTCCTCCTGGTAGCAGGCATCTCGTGTCTGATGATCTACGGGGTGGCCCAGCCCGGTGAAGCGCCGTGGCACCGCGGCCTTCCCCCCTTCCTGTCAGCCGACGACGCCCCGTGGGCCGGCCGCCTCGCGTGTGGCGCCCTCTACGCCGGCCTGTTCACCGCCGGTTGGGCGGTGGTCAGCGTGGCCCGGGGCAACACGGCGTTCGACCATTGGCCATACCTCCTTGGCGTGGGCGTCGGCTGGTTCTGGTACGGGGCGGCGCGAGCCCAGGTCGGCCCGCTGCACTGGTTCCTGGAGTCGACGCTCATCCGCTGGGTGGGGAAGATCAGCTACGGGCTCTATCTGTACCACTGGCCGATCTACCTGCTGGTCACACCGGCCCGCGCCGGACGCCTCATACCCGGGGTGGCCGTCGTGGAAGGCAACAACCTGGTCTGGATACACCTGGCCATCACCTTCGGCACGGCGGCAGCCAGCTTCTACCTCGTCGAGCAGCCGGTCATGAAGCGTCGTTTCCCGTTCGTGAACCGGAAGATGACCGCTGTAAGCGGCACGGCGGCCGGCGCCACGGCCGTGGTGCTCATCCTCATCGGCCTCCTGTGGGTCAACACCCGTCCGGCCGAGGGCGGCGCCTTCGCCCCGTCGACCAGCCCGTGTGTCGAACAGGGACTGCTCCCGCCGCCGAGCGACGACCAGCTCCGGGTGCTGGTGGTGGGTGACTCGGTCGCCCTCCAGATCGGCGAGGCCCTCTGCGGCTGGGCCCTCGAACACCCGGGCCGCATGGTGGTCCTCAACGAGTCCCATTTGGGTTGCGTGGTCGGTCGCCACGGCCTGAAGCGGATTCCCGAGGGGGACGAGGGTCCGGTGGGCGAGATCTGCTCGGCGTGGAACGAGTCGGTGCCCACCCACGTGATGCTCGACTCCGAGGTGGTCTCGTGGCCTTCGGCCGTGGCCGCCTTCCAACCCGACGTGGTGCTTGGCCATGTCACGGCGTGGGACGTCACCGACCGGTTGGTGCCGTCACTGGGCGACGAATGGGTATGGGTCGGGGTTCCGGCCTACGACGACTACATCTCCGCCGAGTACCGCTTGGGCAGCGAGGTGCTCGGAGCCGCGGGCGCCCACGTGTACTGGCTGGAGGGCGCCCACATCCGCCGCGAGATCCGACCCCAGAACCACCCGGACCGGATCGACGGGCTAAACGACCTAGTCCGTTCGGCCACCGCTGATCTCGACTTCGTGACCTTGGTGCCCTACCGGGAGTTCACTGGGCTGAACGGCACAGCGCGCGAACGCGAGATCCGCGACGACGGGGTGCACCTGTCGGAAACCGGCATGGCCCAGGTGGCCGAATGGCTCACCTCTGACGTGTTTGACGAGACCCGCGAGGTCGTCACCGACTGACGGGACGTCCGGTCCCCGGTCGCTCTGGACCGGGTTTCGTCAATCAGGAACGCTCGCTCCACCAAACGTCGAGGCGGGCCTCCATCTCTGACCGTTCCATTTCTCCCTCGGACCGCTTGAGGGCCAGTAGGAAGGCCAGCGCCTCACCGATCTCGCGCCCTGGCCCGATGCCCAGGTGTGCCATCACCGCCGCGCCGTCCATGTCTGGCCGCTCGGCGGCCACCCGTGCCTGTTCGGCCAGTTCGGCGATCCGGAACTCCAGGTCGTCCATGAGGGCCTGGATGCCGGCCGCCCTGGCCTTGTTGCGGGTCGTGCAGTCACAGCGGATGAGGTGGTTGAGTCGCCCCAGCAATGGACCGGCATCGCGGGCGTAGCGTCGGACCGCGGCATCCGACCAGCCGTCGGCGTAGCCCTTGAAGCGGCCCGAGAGCCGAACCATCTCAGCCACCTCGTCGATCACCAGTTCGGAATATCCCATGGCGGCGAGACGGCGACGAGCCATACGGGCCCCCACCACCTCGTGGTGACGGAAGGTCACCCCGCCATGTTCGAAGCTGCGAGTCCGCGGCTTTGCAATGTCGTGAAACAACGCGGCGAGGCGCACGGTGAGATCGGGCTCGGTCTTGGCCACCACGGCGATGGTGTGGCTGAGGACGTCCTTGTGCCGATGGATGGGATCCTGCTCCATTCGGAGGGCCGCCAACTCGGGCACCAGGTCGTCCATCTCGCCCGAGTCCACCGAGGCCCAGAGACCGGGCACGCAATCGTCCTCCAGCAGGATGGCGCTGAGGCGCTCCCCGGTGGACGGGTCCACAGCGAACCCGTCGCTGGACGCGTCCTGTCTGGCCGTCTCAGTCATGGAACGAGTCTACGAAGGACCCAGTTCAGCTGCCCTCAGACGGTGGGGCAGGGCTCGATGTCGAGACTCAGCATGCGGGCGGCGTTGCCCCGCACGATCTTCCACACCACGTCGGCCGGGAGGTGGCCCATCATGTCGGTGGCCACCTGCTTGGTGTGAGGCCAGGTGGTGTCGGTGTGTGGATAGTCGGTCTCGAAGGTGATGTTGTCCACCCCGACCTCATCGAGAGACCGCAGCCCGTGGTTGTCCCGGAAGAAACAACCGAACATCTGGCGGTAGTAATAGGTAGACGGCGGCTCGGGGATGATGTCGGCCACTCCGCCCCACGCACGGTGTTCCTTCCAGACATCGTCGGCCCGCTCGAGGATGTACGGGATCCAGCCGATCTGACCCTCGCTGTAGGCCAACTTCAGTTCGGGGAAGCGAACCAGCACGCCGGAGAATAGAAAGTCGCTCATCGAGGCGATGGCATTGTTGAAGCTCAGCGAGGCGGCCACGGCTGGCGGGGCGTCCGGCGAAGCGGCCGGCATCTTCGACGACGAGCCAATATGCATGTTGACCGTGGTTTGGGTGTCCTGGCACGCCTCGAAGAACGGGTCCCAGTAACCGGTGTGGATGGACGGCAGGCCCAGGTTGGGGGCGATCTCCGAAAAGCAGACGGCATGGCAGCCCCTCTCGGCATTGCGGCGCACCTCGGCGGCCGCCAGGCCGGCATCCCACAGCGGGATGATGATGAGCGGGATCAGGGCGCCGTCCGAATCACCGCACCACTCCTCCACCATGTAGTCGTTGTAGGCCTGCACGCAGGCCAGTCCGAGGTCATGGTCGGACGCCTCGTAGAAGGTCTGGCCGCAGAACCGGGGCAGGGTCGGGAAAGACAGTGAAGCCTCGACGTGGTTGACCTTCATGTCCTCGACTCGGGCCTTTGGGTCGTAGCAACCGGGCCGCATCTCGTCATACGTGATGGGCGCCATGGTCATCTCGTCGCGGTCGAAGCCGACGGCGGCCACGTGGCGTTTATTGGGATGCACTAGGTCCTCGTAGAACCAGATGTCGCACCAGGGGGCGTCAGGGGCGTCCAGTTCGTACTCGTACATCTTCGCCCCTCCGACCCAAGTCATGTCACCGAGGCGGCGGCGCTCCACCCGGGGCCCACGGTCGCGGTACTTCGCCGGCAGCCAGGCCTGCCAGAGGTGGGGTGGCTCGACAATATGGTCGTCGACGCTGATGATCGGCGGGATCTCGGTGATCCCGTTCTCTGAGGGCAGGTTCTCTGACAGCGGGTTCATCGGGGAGGTTGCGCTTCCGGTCGAATCGAGGGGCCGCCCAAAGTTTCTGACGGTCCGTCAGATTCTAGTCGTCGACGAACCCGGGCGCCCCACCAAGCCCCGCGGCTACTTTCGACCCATGGACGACAGAACCAGCGACGGGCCCTACGGCGAGGCGGCCACCTACCGACGCGACGACCACGTGGCCACCATCACCTACCACCGACCCGAGGCAGCCAATACCGTCAACGGTGCCATGCGCCGTGACCTCAATGGCGCCTGGGACCGATTCATGGCCGACGAAGAGGCCTGGGTGGCTGTCCTGACCGGGGCCGGTGACCGCCACTTCTGCGGGGGAGCCGACCTTCGCGACCCCGCCGGCTCCACAGGTGACTTCACCGGGACCTTCTGGGAGACACCAACCATCAACTCCTTCGAGTCGGGCCTCGAGGTGTTCAAGCCGACCATCGCAGCGGTGAACGGGGCGTGCGTGGGCTACGGCCTCACCGCCGTCGTGGCGTGCGACTTCGTGGTGGCTTCTGAACGGGCCACCTTCTCCTGGCCCGAGGTGAGCATCGGCATCCCAACCATCGTGGGCGCCATCCGACTACCCCGCAAGGTGGCATGGGCCGACGCCATGGAGCTCCTCCTAACCGGCGAGCCCATCGACGCCCAGCGGGCATTGGACATCGGCCTGGTCTGGCGGGTCGTCCCCCACGACGAGCTCATGGCCGAAGCCCGGACCCTGGCTGATCGCCTCTGCCGAGCTGCCCCCCTGGCCGCCCGAACCACCAAGGAGGTGGCCGTGCGAACCCGGGACATGGGCTGGACCGAGGCCGTGCGGTTCGGCGAGACCATGCGACGAGTGGCCGGCGCCACCGCAGACGCCACCGAGGGCCGGACCGCCTGGGCCGAGAAGCGCCCGCCCGAATGGGAGGGCCGCTGAATGGGCGGCCAGACTCCCAAGCGTTGAGGATCGGTAACGGGTCCGCCCCATCAGTGGCGGTCCGTCGAGCAACGGGAGCACCCACATGAAGGTCGGTATCGCATTCGCAAACATTGGGCCGTTCGGCAGCGCCGAAGGGGCCGCGGCGGTCGGCGCGGCCGCTGAGGCGGCGGGTATCGACTCGCTGTGGACCGTCGAACACGTCGTCTATCCGGACGAGTACGGGTCGACCTACCCCTACGACGATTCGGGCCGGATGGCCATGGCGCCCGATACCGACCTCACCGACCCACTGACCTGGCTGACCTGGGTGGGCGCCCACACCTCGACGCTCCGTCTAGCCACCGGGATCCTCATCCTCCCGGAACGCAACCCGGTCGTGCTGGCCAAGCAGTTGGGCACCATGGATGCCCTCACCGGCGGCCGGGTCGACCTGGGAATTGGCGTGGGCTGGCTGCGTGAAGAGTTCGACGCCCTGGGCATCCCGTGGGAGCGACGCGGCGCCCGGACCGACGAGTACGTGGCGGCCATGCGCACCCTCTGGAGCGGCAACAGCGTCTCGTTCGACGGCGACTTTGTGTCGTTCTCCGGCGTGTCGTCCAACCCCAAGCCAGTGAACGGATCGGTTCCCATCGTGATCGGCGGCCACAGCGATGCAGCGGCCCGGCGAGCCGGCCGGCTGGGTGACGGTTTTTGGCCCGGCAAGGGCGATCTCGACCATCTACTGGACATCATGCGCCACGAAGCCGAGGCCCACGATCGTGACCCGGACGCCATCGAGGTCACGTGGGCCGGCGACCTGACCGCCGGCGAGGATCCGGTGGCCGCGGCCGCCGCGCTGGCTGACAAGGGCGTCAGTCGGGTCATTGTGCCGTCGTTCCTGTTCTGGCGAGACCCCGAGGGCTCACTCGCCGCCTTCGGCGAATCAGTGGTCGCCCCGCTGGCCGACCTGTAACTGACCGGTAGCCGATCGTTCCCCGCACGCCAGCGCTCTACCCTGACGGCGTGCGAAGAGAGGACGAACACAACACCACGGGCTCGGGGGCCCACCGGTGACCGGCATGATGCGCGACCCGCGTTCGTCGCGTGGTCGCGACTTCGGACCGGCCTTCGGCATCGGCGGCCGAGGTCGCTCCCCCAGAGGGTCTTCTCCCAGGGGCGGGTCCCGACGCTCCCCCGGCGGCCTCCCCGGTAGCCCCGGCACGTGGCTACTCGGATTGATTGTCGTCGCCTTCTTCGCGGTGATTCTCCTGGGAAGCGACGAACCGGCCAGCGAGCAGGCCACCGAACAGGACCTGACCGCCACCGTGCAGGGGGCCATGGTCCAGGCCGGCCTGCCCACCGTGGAAGTCCGGGTCGTCGACTGGACCGTCATCCTCGAGGGCCGAGTGGCCACCTCGGATCTAAGGGAGGCCGCCGAACGGGTGGCCTTCGCCCAGGCGGATGTGATCAGCGTCCAGAACCGTCTGTTCGTGCCGCCCCCCATCGACGACCTTGTCCCGGTCAGCACCACGGTGCCCGACCTCCCGGCCTCACTGGCCGACCTCGTATTGCAGGCCCGGCTGAGTGCGGTGGCTGCCCACCCCCCGATCCAGTTCGAGAGCGGCGGCGACCGCATCACACTCGAGTCAGTGCCCACACTCGACCGTCTGGGCGCTTTCCTGCTATTCGAACCGGCCATCCGTGTGCAGATCATCGGCCATACCGACAGCGACGAACGCAGCCCCGGAGACAACCTGCACCTGTCAGCCGTGCGGGCCGATGCCGTGCGAACTCAGCTCCTGGCCCGGGGCGTGGAACCCGATCGGCTGGTCACCCTGGGGATGGGCCATGCCGACCCGATCGCCGACAACCTGACCAAGTCGGGTAAGGCGGCTAACCGGCGCATCGAGTTCCTGCTGCTACGGCCCGGCGAGGTTGGCCTGCCGCCACCTCCCGACCCGGGGATCCCCGATCCGGGTACCGACGACGAGGGAAAATGATTGGGAGAGGTCAGCGAGGGTTGCCGTCGACGGACAGTGACCGAGTACTCAATGAGGAGGGCTCGCATGAAGACCATCCAGAGGCAGGACGTCCGCAACAGGGTGACGGGGTTGTGCACCAGATGCCACCGGACCGGTGCGGTCGAGGTGGTGGGGCTGGTCTGCGACCGGTTCGGCGCCTCGGCCCAGCCGACCGGCGTATGCACCACGTGCAGCACCAGGCGAACCGTCCTGCGTTCCTAAACCTCGCCTGCTCCCCCGGGGTAGGCACCCGATGAGCATCTGGCGGGCCCGGGTCACCGAAGCGGCGGTCGGGCTGTTCAGCCACGCCCCCGACCCACTGGCCTCAACCTTCGATCATCCGGGCGACCCTGGCCTGTTCGGTCCCGGTTCGGTCACCTGGCGGGTCATGTGCGACTGCTCGACCTTTATCGGAGGTGTACGTGCGCTGATCGTCCAGGCCGCCCACCCCGAGGTGGCATCGGGGGTCGGCGACCATTCGTCGTATCGGACTGACCCGTTGGGCCGCCTCTCGCGGACTGCGTCCTACGTGACGGCGACCGCCTACGGCTCGCTGCCCGAGGTCGACCATGCCGTCGGCATCGTCAACCGCCTGCACGGTCCGGTGTCAGGTACCTCCCACCGTGGCCTGGCCTATTCAGCGGCCGATCCCGAGATGAAGGCATGGGTCCACAATGCGCTAGTTGACTCGTTCCTGGTGGCCCACCGGACCTTCGGACCAGAGGCGATGGCCGATGCCGACGCCGACGCCTACGTGGCCGAACAGGTCCGCCTCGGCGTCCGTATGGGCGCCAGCCCGCTTCCCGACACAGCAGACGCCCTTACCGGGTGGCTGCTCGAGCATCCGTCTCTGGGTCCGTCTCCAGCGGGCGCCGACGCCGTGCGCTTCCTGGCCGGACCACCCCTGAACGCGCCGGTCCGCCTCGCCTACCGGATCATCCACGATGCCGCGGCGGCCACCATCCCCACACCAGTGCTCGACGTGCTGGGCATCCGACGTCGCCCGGGCGCCGTGCTGAGGGGTCGCCTGCTCATCCGTGCTCTGCGGGCCGCCCTCGGTGCTTCACCGGCGTGGGCCGCCGCGCTGGAACGCTGTGGTCAACCACGACCCGACGGCGTGCGCTTCCGCAACGACCCCGGAACCAGTTGCTGAAAACCGACCGCTGAGGCCGGCGGAACACCTACCCCTTTGCCGGACCGGATCAGCCGGCCGAGGACGTGGTCAGTACCGGCTGACTGGGTGTGAACTCCACCGGCAGGTGTTTGATGCCGTTCACGAAGTTCATGCGGAGCCGATCGGCCGGACCAGTGATGGTGATGTCGGGTAGCCGGGCAGCCAGGCCCTCGAAGATGAGCTTCAGTTCCAGCTTGGCCAGGTTGGCCCCCAGGCAGAAGTGCGCCCCTCCGCCACCGAAGGCCAGGTGGTGGTTGTCGGTCCGGGTCAGGTCGAGGCGGTGGGGGTCGTCGTAGACCTTCTCGTCCCGGTTGCCTGACGGATACCAGAGTGTGACCTTGTCGCCGGCCCGGATCTGTTGCCCACCCAGCTCGGTGTCGGCGGTGGCCGTCCGACGGAAGTAATTAACCGGGCTGGTGTATCGGAGGATCTCGTCAACCGCATCGTCGGTCATCTCGCCGGTCTCGACCACTGTGGCCCACTGGTCCGGATGGTCCATGAAGCCCATCAGGCCTAGTGAGATTGCGTTGCGCGTCGTCTCGTTGCCGGCCACCAGTAACAGGGTGAAGAAGAGGTCACGCTCGAGGTCGGTCAGCTCGGTGACCGTGCCGTCGTCGAGCGTGACCGTGGCCGAAGTGAGGACGGTCCACAGGTCATCCTCGGGCTGGGCCCGCTTCTGGTCGGTCAACCCGTGCGCGTAGAAGGCCATCTCGATCATGGCCGACTCGTAGGTGGTGCTGTGATCGGAGTCCTCGTCGCCGGTCGGCTCGTCCTGGTACTCGGGGTCGCTCCCGCCGATGGTGCGGTTGGACCAGTCCAGGAGCTGCTCACGGTCCTCGTCGGGCACGCCGATGATGTCGGCGATTGCCATGAGCGGCAGTTCAGCAGCCACGTCGAGGACGAAGTCGGCGCTTCCCTGCTCGCAGATGCGATCCAGGATGATGTTGGTCCGCAGACGCATGACCTCTTCCATGCGCCGGACCATGCGGGGCGTGAAGCCGGTGTTGACCAGCTTGCGGTAGCGGGTGTGCTGCGGCGGGTCGGTCATCACCATCTGGAGGCCCGGCCCGCGCCCGTCAGCGATGTCGTTCAGGGCGATGCCTCCCGCACCGTCGCGTCCCGGACCAGTCTGGTGGGAAAAGAGCGTGCCCGACCGGTGGGCCTCGGAGATGTGCTCGAACGACGACACCACCCAGAACGGCTCGGGGTGCTCGTCGGTCGGTGGGTGCTGCCATACCGGGGCCTCCCGCCGAAGCAAGTCGAACCAGTCGTGGGGCATTCGCTCGGCGAACACATCCGGATTGGTCAGGTCTATATCGCTAAGGGTCGGGGCGCTCAGGGTCTGGTCGGCGGGCGATGCCATTGTGGTCCTCCGGTAGGTTCCTTCCCCGGAAGATATCTTCCCCGGAAGATATCTGCAACCCCGCCGCTAGGCTCCCGTCCATGGGTGGACCTGCGGACCAGACGGAGCAGTTGGATCTGGTGGAACAGGCGGTCGACCGCCTCGTGCCCGAGGGCGACGCGGCCCATTCCGCCCGCAGCGCCACCACCGCCGGAATACTCGTCTGGGCCTACCTGGCCGGCCGCGAGTTGGAGGTCTGGATGGCCGATGCCCTCGGGTCTACCGGCCTGACTACCTCGGAGTTCGGCGCCCTCGCCGGGGTGGCCTTTGCCGGCGAACACACCCTCACCGCCGGCGATCTGGCCCGGTGGACCGTCCAGACCTCGGGTGGCACCACCAAGACCATTCAACGACTGGTCGACCGCGGGCTGGTCGTCCGGGCGGCCGACCCGGGCGACGGACGACGGACCCTGATCGACGCCACCACCGAAGGTCGCTCCCTGGCCACCGCCGTGGTCGCCGACCTGGTTGTCCGCCTCGACCGCGACCTCGGCCCGTTGAACGCCGTGGCACGCGACGACCTTCACGACGGACTCCGGCGACTGTCGGCCGCCCTCGGTTGGCAGGCAGACGCCCAGACAATGGCGAACTCGGGCTAGACATCGGGTCGTGAACCCACCCGCGTGACGCAGCGCCTCGCCTAGCCGTGGACAAGGTGACAAGAAGACCCTCTCCTCCGCAGTCATCGCCATGCTCCACTGGGCTACCGGCTGCCCCTTATGGAGGTCACGCCCGTCAGCTGAAACTTAGGACCGGGTCACCCCAGAGCGACTCGTCGGGTGTGATGCCCAGGCCGGGCCCGGGTGGCAGGTCGATCCACCCGCCGTCGAGACGAATGCCGTGCTCGACGTCGTAGTGGCCGTCCACGTAGGGCTCGGCGATCCACGTTCCCTCAAAGTTGGCCGGATCCACGGTGGCCCCCACGTGCAATGAAGCAGCGGCCACCAAGTCGCCACCCCACGTGTCGTCCACGGTGTGGGGCCGCCGGGCCGCCGCACACACGTCGCGCACGGCCCGCATGGCGCTGATGCCTCCGACCCGACTGACCTTCATACCGAACCCGTCGGCCACCCGCTGCCCAATAGCCGCCACCACCGCGCCTAGGTCAGTGGCCGACTCGTCCAGGTAGATCGGATGGCAGACCTTTCCGACTAGCGAGGCGTTCTCCTCATAGGAGTCGCACGGCTGCTCGATCACCAGGGCGATATCCCGACAGGCATTCGACACCTGGATGGCATCCCGGGTGGTCCACCCCTTGTTGGCGTCCGCTGCCAGCCGCACGCCGGGACGCAGGGTGGCGGCCACGGCCCGGAGAGCCGCGATGTCGTCCTCAACCGGCCGACCACCGACCTTGAGCTGGATCCGGGAGAAGCCCTCTGTCTGGCGGGCATCGGCATCGGCGGCCGAATCCTCCGGCGAGGCGATCAGTACCCCGTGGTACGACGGCACCCGCTCGCGTACCGCTCCGCCTAGGAGGTCGCAGACCCGGACTCCGTACGCCTTGCCGGTGGCGTCCCAGCAGGCCACGTCCACGGCCGCTTTCGCGTACCGATGCCCCATGAGGGCAGCGTCCATCGCCGCTCCGACCCGGCCGATAGCCGTCGGAGCCAGGCCGACGAGGTGCGGGGCCATCTCGGCCAACGCCGCACGTGCGCCCAGGGCGTGCTGGGGCTGGTACGTGGAGCCCAGCGGACACGTCTCGCCGTATCCCACCGTGCCGTCATCGCACTGGAGTCGGACAATGGTCGTATCCAGATGCCAGACGTCCTGGACAGCCATTCGGTAGGGCTCGCCGTCGACCGGGCCGCGAACGGGTAGGTCATGCTGGAACACGTCGACGGCGACGATCTTCATCGGCGACCCCCCCCGATCCGGGCCGGGCAACCCC
>DPMC01000054.1 GCA_003541675.1 Acidimicrobiaceae bacterium
GCTGCATCGGGCTATCCAACTGACACCCGTGTCGCCCCACATGCTCTTCGACCGGACCCTGGTTCTGGAACCATCCACCGAAGTGGGCATGGAGGTGCTGGGCAGACGGGCCGCCACCTGCACGGTGGACGGCCGGTCGGTAGCCGACCTTGTTGGGGGAGATCGTGTCATGTGTACGGCTGCCGACAGGGTGGTCCGTCTGGTGACCTTCGGGCCCCGAGACCTCCGCGGCCTGCTGGTGAACCGTTTCGGGCTCGCCGACCGTTGAGAGCGAGACCCGCTGTCACACCCGTTGGCCAGGATGCCTCCCGGGTGATTCGCCTCGCCGCTGGAGCGGCCTTCGGGTGCCGGCCTGACCGGGCCCCGCAACTCAAAGGAACGACCGCCGAGGGCGGGAAACGGGACTGAGCGATGCTTGCCGAACTACGGATCACCGGACTGGGAGTGATCGACGAGGTCGAGGTGGTGTTCGGTCCTGGCCTCACCGCGCTTACCGGTGAGACCGGTGCCGGCAAGACCATGGTCATGGGCGCTGTCGAGCTACTGCTGGGCGGACGGGCCGATCCGTCGATCGTGCGGCCCGGAGCGACAGAGGCCGTCGTAGAGGGCCGGTTCATACTTGGTGACGGCGCCGGCGACCGGGAGCACGTACTCCGGCGGGTAGTGCCCGTCGAAGGTCGAAGCCGCGCCTACGTGGACGGGCACCTGGAGACGGCAGCAAGCCTCGCCGAGGTGGCCGGCCGCCTCGTCGACCTCCACGGACAACACGCCCATCAACGTCTGCTGGGTGCCGCAGCGCAGCGGGATGCGCTGGACCGGTTCGGTGCGATCGACCTGACGCCGCTGGCCGACACCCGTCGACGGCTGGCAGAGATCGACGCCGAGTTGGCCTCCTTTGGCGGGGACGATCGGGCCCGAGCCCGTGAGATCGACCTTCTCCGCTTCCAGGTGGCCGAGCTGGACGCCGCCGGGCTGGCCGACCCGACAGAGGACGACCGTCTGGCCGCTGAGGAACTCCTGTTGGGAGACGCCGTGGCCCACCGTGAGGCCGCCGCAGCAGCGCTCGAACTATTGGACGGCGACGGCCCGGCGTCCGATGCGGTGGGTCGTGCGTTAGCCGCGTTGGATGGGCGATCGCCATTTGACCCAGCGATGGGTCGCCTGGCCGGCTTGGCCGCGGAGCTGGGGGACGTGGCTTCGGACCTCCGGGGGATCGCCGAGGGTCTCGAGGAAGATCCGGCCCGTCTGGAGGTGGTGGGGGAGCGACGGCGTCTGCTGGCCGAGCTGCGACGCAAGTATGGCGATGATCTTGGGTCGGTGATGGCCTACCAGAGCGACGTGTCCGATCGCCTGAAGGCTCTAGAGGACCACGAGGCCCGAGCCGCGACGCTCGATGCGGAACGTCTGGCTGTCGAGGCTGCCTGCGCAGAGGCGGCCGCCACGGTTCGGAGCGCCCGTCGTCGGGCCGCTCCAGGTCTGGCCGACCGGGTCTGCGAGCATCTCCGGGCGCTGGCCATGCCGACGGCCACCGTCGAGGTCGGAGTCGATGGCGAGGCAGGCGAGGAGGTCGAGTTTCGTCTCGCCCCCAACTCGGGGTCATCGATGCTGCCGTTGGTACGGGTGGCTTCGGGCGGCGAGTTGGCCCGCACCATGCTGGCCGTAGGCATGGTCCTGACAGCGTCACCACCGGTTCAGCTGTTCGATGAGGTGGATGCCGGCGTGGGGGGCGAGGCAGCGCACCGGATCGGGGAGGCGCTGGCCGCGCTGGCCACTGATCGACAGGTCCTCGTGGTGACCCACCTGGCTCAGGTTGCGGCCTACGCCGACCATCAGATGCTGGTGGCCAAGTTCGACGATGGTCACAGCACAGCGGCCTCGGTCAGGCCGCTGGATGCCGACGAACGGGTGGTGGAGCTTTCCCGGATGCTCTCGGGTTCGCCGGACAGCGAGACCGCCCGGGGCCACGCCACCGAGCTCCTTCATGCCGCACGCGGTCTGTGACGGGTCTAGGGGGAACAGGCGTGACGGGAGACCCCGGACCCCACGGCGCGCTCCGCGCGCTCGCGGCTGGTCGGGGATAGGTTGAACTCCCGTGACGAAACACATCTTCGTGACGGGAGGGGTGGCGAGTTCGCTCGGTAAGGGCCTGACTGCCGCCTCCCTCGGACGCCTTCTCAAGCAACGCGGTCTTCGGGTTGTCATCCAGAAGCTCGATCCATACATCAACGTGGATCCGGGAACGATGAACCCCTTTGAACATGGGGAGGTCTTCGTCACCGATGACGGTGGTGAGACCGACCTGGACCTCGGTCACTACGAACGGTTCATCGACGAGAACCTGACCCGGGATTCCAACGCGACCACCGGGTCGATCTATTCCTCGGTTATCGCAGCCGAACGCCACGGCGAGTACCTGGGCCGGACCGTCCAGGTCATCCCCCACATCACCGATGAGATCCAGCGTCGGATCCGACGGCTGGCCGGCGACGACGTCGACGTCCTCATTACTGAGGTCGGCGGCACGGTTGGCGACATCGAGATCCTTCCCTTCCTCGAGGCCATCCGACAGTTCCGTCTCGATGTGGGCCCTACCAACGTCTGCTACGTCCACGTGACCCTGGTGCCGTTCATTGGCCCGTCGGGCGAACACAAGACGAAGCCCACGCAGCACTCGGTGACCGAACTCCGCAGCGCCGGCATCCAACCCGACGCCATCGTGTGTCGGAGCGACGAGCCGATCAGCGACGATCTGGAACGCAAGATTTCCAGACTCTCCAACGTGCCGTTCAGTGGTGTCGTCAACTGCCCGGACGCTGGCAGCCTCTACGAGATCCCGTTGGTTGTCCACGACGAGGGTCTCGACCAGTTTGTGTGCGACGCCCTGCATCTGATCACCGACCCGCCCGACCTGACCGAGTGGCGAGCGCTTAACGAGCGAGTGGGCCGGGCCACCACGCCGGTTCGGGTCGGCCTCATCGGCAAGTACGTGAGCCTGGTCGATGCCTATCTGTCGGTTGTCGAGTCACTGAAGCACGCCGGCATTCACCACGGTGCCGACGTCGAGATCGACTGGATCCAGGCCGAGGACGTCGAAGGGCTCCTCGGCGAGAATCGCCTGCGGGACCTTGACGGGATCGTCATCCCCGGCGGATTCGGTGAGCGCGGCGTGGAGGGCAAGATCGCCGCAGCCGGCTTTGCCCGGGAGAACGACGTGCCCTGCCTCGGGCTGTGCCTCGGGTTGCAGTGCATGACGATCGAGTACGCCCGAAACGTGCTCGGTCTGGAGCGAGCACATTCCAGCGAGTTCGACCCGGCATCGCCCCACCCGGTCATTGACCTGATGGAGTCCCAGCGCGACGTGGCCGACATGGGTGGGACCATGCGTCTGGGCGCCTACGTGGCCCAACTCCAACCAGGTTCACGGGTGGCCGAGATCTACGGCACCGACGTGGTGTCCGAGCGCCACCGTCACCGCTACGAGTTCAACCCGAGATATCGGGCTCGATTCGAGGGATCGGGCTTCGTATGTTCCGGAGAATCCCCTGATGGGCGTCTGGTCGAGTTCATCGAACTCGAGAGCCACCCCTTCTGGATCGCTACCCAGGCGCATCCCGAGTTCAAGAGTCGCCCCGATCGGCCGGCGCCGCTGTTTCGCGAGTTCATAGCTGCCTCGCTCGAGCGGGCCCATGGCCGGAACCCCCAACTGCTCGACCTCAGCGATGGCAGCGATGACAATGCAGGAGCAGACGTCGTCGGCTGAGGTTCCGGCCTCCGCCTCCGTTCCGACCATCGTGTCCGGTCATGGCTTCACCCGTACCGGCGAGGAGGTCCTCCACGTCGGGCACGTCATCACGCTGGCCCGCGCCACATTCGAAGGGCCGGCGGGCGAGGTCATGGAGCGTGACGTAGTCCACCACCCCGGTGCGGTCGCCGTGGTGGCGCTCGATGGTGATGAAGTGGTACTGGTTCGCCAGTACCGGCCGGTGCTGGAGCGCGAGATGTTGGAGCTGCCCGCCGGCAAGCTGGACGTTCCCGGAGAGGACCGCCCGACGGCGGCCCGTCGCGAACTGGTCGAAGAGGCCGGGCTGGACGCTGTGGACCTGATCGAACTGGGGTCGTTCCACAACTCCATCGGGTTCAGCGACGAGGCGACGACGATCTATCTGGCCACCGAACTGGTGCCGGCCACGCCGCTGGCCGCCAGCATCGAGGAGGAGTACCTCACCGTCGAACGGGTCGGACTTGACGAGGTTGAGGGCCTCATCGGGGATGGCACCATCACAGACGCCAAGACGATCCTCGGTCTGCTGTGGACACTGCGTCGTCTGGGCCGTTGAGCCGGTCGACGCACCTCCTTCGCCGTTTTCTCGCCTCCCTGTGGCCGGGCGGCCCGTCAGGGTCGTCGGAGACATGGGCCCGGGGTCATCTCCTGATGGGCGAGGCGGCTCTCTGGGATCAGATGTCGGGCGCCGACCGGAGACACGCCGTGGCGGTGGCCCGACGGGTGGACAATGCGCTCGACCATCCGGAACGGGCGGTCCTGGCGGCCGCCCTGCTGCACGACGTAGGCAAAGTCGACAGTGGAATAGGCACGCCAGCCCGGGTGGTGGCCACCATCGTGGCCATGGTCGGCGGCCAACGTGCTCGTTCGGGAACCGGACGGATCGGGCGCTATCTCCGACACCCCGTCATCGGGTCGGACTTGCTACTGGGAGCAGGGAGCGAGCCGGTCACCGTGGCGTGGGCCGCCGAGCACCACCTGCCGGAGCGGCAATGGACAGTGGATCCGGTGATCGCCCGGGTATTGCACGCAGCCGACGACGACTGATCAATGGAGCGCCTCAAAGGGCGGCCCCGGTAGTTGGATCAGCGTGCCAGCAGGCCGAGGTTGGTTCGCACCCGGTCCAAAGTGGCCGAGGCTACGGACCGGGCCTTGTCCGCACCCAGAGCGAGCAGCCGGCTGGTCTCGGCTGGGTCGGCGACCAGTTCCCGGTAGTGATCCTGCACGGGTCGCAGAAGGGTGATCACCGCGTCGGCGGTGGCCGCCTTCAGGTCGCCGTACCGCTCGATGCTCTCGGCGGCCGCGGCGGGCGTCTGCCCGGTGGCTGCGCCGAGGATGGACAACAGGTTCGAGACGCCGGGCTTGGACGCCGGATCGAAGCGGACCTCGGTCTCGCTGTCGGTTACTGCCCGCTTGAACTTCTTCTCGATGGCCGCCGGGTCATCGAGAAGAAGGATCGTGCCCTGCTCGCCGTCGTCGGACTTGGACATCTTGTTCTCGGGATGCTGGAGGTCCATGACCCGAGCGGCCGCCGGCGGAATCACCGCCTCGGGCACCACGAACGTCTCGCCGTACCGGCCGTTGAATCGCACAGCGATGTCGCGGGCCAGTTCGATGTGCTGTCGCTGGTCCTCGCCCACCGGGACCTGGTCGGTGTCGTACAACAAGATGTCGGCGGCCTGGAGTGCCGGGTAGGTGAACAACCCGCCGGACACGAAATCAGAACCATCGGACTTGTCCTTGAACTGGGTCATGCGACGAAGCTCGCCGAACGCCGCAGTGCACTCCATCACCCAGGCGCACTCGGCGTGTTCGGTGAGGTGGCCCTGGACGAAAAGTGTGCTGCGTTCGGGATCGATGCCGACGGCGATCAGCATCTGGGCCAGCGAGAGGGTGGCTCGTCGGAGCTCCTCGGGGTCGTGCGGCACGGTGAGGGCGTGCAGGTCGACCACGCAGTAGACGGCCTGATGCTCGTCCTGCATGGCGACCCAGTTCTTGAGTGCCCCCAGCAGGTTGCCGAGGTGAACAGATCCGGTGGGCTTGATACCCGAGAAGACGCGTGCCATGGCCGGTCAGGGTACATCGGAGTGGGTCTCGCGACGGGGGGCCATGCACCGCGCCGACCGTGTGACTCCGTAGGGTCGCGCCAGTGAGCGTGACCGTCACGACCCCGGTGTACGAGGGGCCCTTCGACCTCCTGCTCAACCTCATCCTGAAGGAGGAGGTTGAGCTCTACGAGGTCTCGCTGTCGTCCATCGTTGACGGATTCCTGGCCGAGATGGAGCGCCTCGGGGATCTAGACCTCGAGGTGGCCACCGAGTTTCTACTGATCGCCTCGATCCTGGTAGAGCTCAAGACCCGACGTTTGCTCCCCGGTCAGAACAGGACGGATCTGGACGACGAGTTCGGCCTCTGGGAGGAGCGTGACCTCCTGCTGGCCCGCCTGCTGGAGTGCAAGACGTTCAAGGATGCAGCGGTCGTCCTCCGGCGCCTTGCCGCTGACGCGTCCAAGTCGTGGCCCCGCCGGTCCGGTCTCGAGGAACGATTCCTCGGGATGGCCCCCGATCTGCTCGAGGGCGTCACCGCAGACGACCTTCGCGATGCCTTTCTGCGGGCCATGGCGCCCCGTCCTTCGGTGCACGTTGACACCGAGCACATTGCTCCCATCAGGATCAGCGTGGCCGATGCGGTGGTCGAACTGGTCTCAGAGATCCCCCGGTCGGGATCGGTGACCTTCCGAGATCTCACCCGTGGCCTGGTGGACCGCATCGAAATTGTGGTGCGGTTCCTCGCCGTGCTGGAGCTCTACAAGCAGGGCGTGGTCGAGATCGATCAACTGGGGACGTTCGGTGACATCCACGTGGGTTGGCGTCCCGGTGCCGACCCATCCGACGTGGACCTGATCGACGCCTACGAGGGCTGAGGGCGACAATGTCGAAACCCGAGCCACAGCTCTCCGAGGAACGTTCCGAGGAGGTGCGGCGCGCCATCGAGGCGATCCTGATGGTGGCCACCGATCCGGTGCCGGCCAACCTGCTGGCCCAGCTGCTGGAGGTCTCGACCAGGATCGTCGAAGCTGAATGCGAGGCGTTGGCCGAGGAATTCGAGGCCGAGGGGCGGGGATTTGTCGTGTCCCGGGTGGGTGGCGGTTACCGGTTCCAGAGCCACCCGGATCAGGCGCCGTGGGTGGAGCGGTTTGTCCTGGAGGGCCAGAACAGTCGGCTGACGGCGGCCGCCCTCGAGACGATGGCCATTGTCGCCTACAAGCAGCCGGTGTCGCGGGCCCAGGTTTCGGCCATCCGTGGTGTGGACGTCGACGGCGTGATGCGGACACTGCAGCAACGGGGCTACATCGATGAGATCTCACGGGACCCGGGTCCTGGAAACGCCGTGCTGTTCGGCACCACCAGAGAGTTCCTGGAGCGGATGGGCATCGATACTGTCGACGACCTGCCGCCCCTGGGGGAGTTCGTCCCCGGTCCCGAGGTGGTCGAAGCGCTCGAACGTGGACTGCGTTCCGATCCAGCGTTGGAGACCCCCCAGCCTTCACTCGATGGGGGCCCTTCTGATGGGTCCGCGTCGGCGCCGCCGGAGGGCTGAACGGTGGCCGGGTCGGCCTCTGCTCCGACCTCTGGCGAGGACGGGAGTGACCGACATGAGGGCGAGCGTCTCCAGAAGGTGCTGGCCCGTGTCGGCGTAGGTAGCCGCCGGACGTGCGAGGACCTCATCGCCGCCGGGAGGATCACCGTGGATGGTGTGGTGGCGACCCTGGGACGTCGGGTCGACCCGGAGACAGCCCTCATCGAGGTAGACGGCGCACCGATTGGTGTCCGCCCCGGTCTCGTCCACTACCTCCTGAACAAGCCCGCCGGGGTGGTGACCACGGCTGATGACCCGCAGGGGCGACCCACCGTCGTCGGGCTGGTGCCCGACGAACCCCGGGTGTTTCCGGTCGGGCGCCTCGACGCCGATACCGAGGGGCTTCTCCTCCTGACCAATGACGGTGAGCTCACACATCGGCTCACACACCCGTCGTACGGCGTGGAAAAGGAGTACGTAGTCGAGGTTCAGGGCGTACCGACGAGAGCCGTGCTCCGTCGCCTGCGTGAGGGAATCGACCTGGAGGATGGGCTGACTGCTCCGGCCCGAGCCGCGTTGCTCGATGCGTCGCTGGTGAGGCTCACCATTCACGAGGGCCGCAACCGTCAGGTGCGACGGATGTGCGAAGCGGTTGGACATCCGGTGCTCCGGCTCGTCCGGACCCGTATTGGTCCGATTGCCGACCGGTCATTGGCGCCGGGGGCATGGCGGCCGTTGACGGGCGACGAGATCCGGGCCCTCGGGGTGGCGGTGGCGACCGATCCTGAGGTGTCACCGCAGAACTGAATCCTCTCCGAGGGCTGACATCGGCCCCGGTAGCATCGGCGTCCATGGCGGCTCCCGATCCTGCAACTGGTACGTCCGGTCGTGCCACGGTCGTGGGTATCGGCCTCATCGGGGGATCGATCGGCATGGCCCTACGGGCCCGGGGGTGGCACGTCTCGGGCGTGGACCTCGACGAGGCGACATTGGCCGCCGCTGTGGACATGGGTGCGTTGGATCGGGTCGGCTGGGACGTCGACGCTGAGGTGACCTTCGTGGCCACCCCTGTCGGTCAGCTGGCCACCGCGGTGACCGAGGCCCTCGCCGTCGCTCCCACCGGTCTGGTGACCGACGTGGGCAGCGTGAAGGCACCTGTAGTCGACGCGGTAGCCGACGCTCGCTACATCGGCGGCCACCCGATGGCTGGCTCCGAGCAGGAGGGCGTCGACGGCGCCGACCCCGAGATGTTCGTGAATGCCACCTGGGTGCTGACCCCGACCGCGGCGACCGACGGAGACGCCCTGGCACGGGTCCGGTCCGTGGTCGCGTCGTTAGGCGCCGAGATCATCACCCTGCCGCCCGATCGGCACGACTCGCTGGTGGCCATCGTGTCCCACGTGCCCCACCTCACGGCCGCCGCGTTGATGGGCATCGCCTCGGCTAGATCGACTGAGCACGCCGCCGTGCTGCGTCTGGCCGCTGGGGGATTTCGGGACATGACCCGCGTGGCCGCCGGGCATCCGGGCATCTGGCCCGATATCTGCAGTGAGAACGCCACGGCCATCGACGAGGTGCTGTCGGACCTGATCGCCGGACTGGAAGCCGTTCGTAACGAGGTGGTTGACGGTGATCGTCTCGGCCTGCTGCAACGGCTGGAGACCGCCCGGACGGCCCGAATCAGCCTCCCGACCGGGGCACCCCGTCCGTCCGAACTGGTGGAGGTCCGTGTACCGGTGCTCGACCAGCCGGGAGAGCTGGCGTCGCTCACGTTGTTGGCCACCGACCTCGACGTGAACATCTACGACCTTGAGATCGCCCACTCGGCCGAGGGCGACCGTGGCGTGGTCCTCCTGATCGTTGAGGCAACCCAGTCTGAACGGTTGTGCGGTGGCCTGATGGCCAAGGGGTACCGACCAACTACGGCCCCCCTGGCATGAATGCCCCTACGGGTGGCGGCGCCACCATGGTGGGAGGTCCAATGATCATGGAGCCCGGAGGCCCGCTCCGGGGGCGAACCCGGGTGCCGGGCGACAAGTCCATCTCCCACCGGGTGCTGATGTTGGCAGCCCTGGCCGATGGGGAGTCGACCATCCATGGCCTCAGTGATGGCGGTGACGTTGCCTGCACACGGGCCATTGTCGAAGCCCTCGGTGCCCGGGTCGACGTCGAGGAGGATCCGGACGGACGTCAGGTCCTTCGTATCGGTGGCGGCAGGCTCGGTCCCGCTCAGAGCGACCTTGACGTGGGCAACTCCGGGACAGGCATGCGCCTGTTGGCCGGAATGCTGGCCGGGTTGGGGTTTGCGTCGACGCTGGATGGCGATGCGTCGATCCGACGGCGACCCATGGACCGGGTGCTGGAGCCGTTGCGGGCCATGGGGGCGTCGGTGACCGGGAGTGGGGACGGGTGTGCTCTCGCACCGTTGGTCATTGACGGGGGAGGCCTGAGGGGCATTGAGTACCGGTTGCCGATGGCCAGCGCCCAGGTGAAGGGATGCGTACTGTTCGCCGGCCTGTCCGCCGATGGGCCGACCACTGTGATCGAGGATCAACCAAGTCGTGCCCACACCGAGGAGCTCATGGCGGCGACGGGCATCGACGTCGAGCGGACCCACGACAATGGGCTTGACCGGGTCACCGTGTTACCGGGTCGGCCGACCCCCTTCGTCCATGATGTGGCCGGCGATCCCTCTCAGGCCGCCTTCTGGGCCGTCGGGGCGTCGATCCTCCCTGGGTCCGAGGTGGTCATCGAGAACGTATACGCCGGTCCGGCTCGGTCGGGCTTCGCGGCGGTGCTGGCCCGTATGGGTGCTGATCTGTTCCATGATCCGGTGACCAGCGACCTGACGGTGCGTGCTCCATCGGGTGGCGTGCTCTCGGCTACAACGGTGCGGGCTGATGAGGTGCCCGGACTGGTCGACGAGGTTCCGGTGCTGGCTGTGGCGGCGGCGTGCGCCGACGGCGAGACAGTGTTCGAGGGGGTAGGCGAGCTACGGGTCAAAGAGAGCGACCGTCTGGCCACTGTCGAATCCGAGTTGGGCCGGATGGGTGTTGATGTCCGGGCTGAGGGTGACCGCCTGATGGTTCGTGGGCGAGCTGGTGGCCAGCTACGAGGCACTTCGGTGGACGCCCATAATGACCACCGGATCGCCATGGCGTGTGCGGTGGCCGCCCTGGTGGCTGATGGGTCGACCACCATTGACGGCTGGGGCGCCGTGGCCACCAGTTATCCGACGTTCTCCGACCACCGGGTCGCCCTGTTGGCCGGCGGGATCGGGGCCTGAACCGGTGGCCGGGTCCGGGGTACCTCGGGTGATCGCCATCGACGGTCCGGCGGGGTCCGGGAAGTCCACCGTGGCCCGAGCCGTGGCAGATCGGCTCGGCCTCCATTACCTGGACACCGGGGCCATGTACCGAGGTGTGGCCCACGCCGTGCTCCGAGCAGGGATCGACCCGACCGATGCCGGTCAGGTGGCCGACGTGGCCCGGAACGTGACACTCGCTGTGACCCGGTCCCACTGCACGGTCGACGGTGAGGATGCGTCGACGGCGATTCGGGGCCCGGAGGTGACCGGAGCGGTGAGCGCCGTGGCCGCCAATCCCGAGGTTCGTCTTGAGATGGTGGCCCGCCAACGGGCCTGGGTGCTCGAACGGGGCGGAGGGGTAATGGAGGGGCGTGACATCGGTTCGGTGGTGTTTCCGGACGCCGAGTTGAAGGTGTACCTGACCGCCTCGCCGGAGGTTCGGGCTCGCCGCCGCGCTGCTGAGGACCCGGGCGTCAATGTCGACTCGGTGGCAGCCGATATCCGGCGCCGCGACGAAGCGGATTCCAGCCGGGATGCCAGTCCGCTGGTTACCGCCGACGGAGCCCGGGTCCTGGACACCTCGGAACTGACGGTGGACGGCGCTGTGGACGCCATCGTCGAGATGCTCCGGTGACCGACCAGTCAGGAGACCCGACGGGAAATCCGACCGGTGAGACGGGGAACTCCGACCTCGGCCGGAAGATGTCGTTGGTTGACGGCGTGGCCTACCGGGTCTGCTGGTCAGCTCTCTGGTTGCTGTGCAAGGTCTGGTTCCGGTTCCGGGTGGTTGGTAAGGCGAACCTGCCATCCGAGGAGGCGTACATCCTCACTCCGGTCCACCGGTCGTACCTCGATACGCCGGTCGGCGGGATGGTGACGGCCCGGCGACAGCGATTCCTAGGCAAGGAGTCGTTGTGGCGGAACCGGTTCGCCGGCCGTTTCCTGACCATTGTCGGGGGCTTCCCGGTCGAGCGGGGCACAGCGGACCGGGCCGCTCTGCGTGCGTGTCAGGAAGTCCTCGAGCGAGGTGAACCCATGGTGATGTTCCCCGAGGGGACGCGCCAGCACGGCCCGGTGGTGAGGGCCGACCTCATGCGCGCCGGACCGGCCTTCGTGGCCGTCCGGGCTGGGGTGCCCCTCGTGCCCATGGGAATCGCCGGCACCGACTACGCCATGCCGGGTGGGTCGCCGATGGTCCGACCGGTCAGAGTGGTGATGGTGGTTGGAGAGCCGATCCGTCCACCGGTCGTCGAAGGTCGGGTGCCACGACGTGCGGTGGCCGATCTGACGGAGGAACTACGAGTCGGGATGCAGGCCTGCTTCGACGAGGCCCAGCGTCTGGCTGGTCGCCCGGCGCTCCCCGACCCCGATCCGCCCGGGGGGCCCGTCTCGGAGGGCCCTGGATCGGAAGAGCCCGTCAGCTGACCGGTCGGAGCCGATCCAGAGCGGCCAACGCGTCCGACGCATCGATCACCCGGTCGTCGAGGTGAACAGTCGGCGCCGGTGCGGAGAAGCCCACGGCGGCGAACCCCCGTACCGCATGGAGGAGGTCCCGCAGGTTGCGGGGTGGGGGGAAGTATTCGTCCTCGTCGGTATGGCGTACCGTCTCGACGCCGCTGGTCGGGGCCAACGAACGGATCACTTCGTCGACCACCTCTTCAGGCGCTGATGCCCCGGCGGTCACCCCGACAGTGCCGGAGAGGTCATCGGGAAGCTCCTCGGCCCGATTGATCCACACCACGCGGGGACAGCCGGCCTCGGTGGCCAGTTGGACGAGCGCACGGGTGTTGGAGCTGTTGGTTGAGCCGATCACCACGACGGCGTCGCACCGGTCCACGAGCTCGAGGAGGGCGCCCTGGCGATTGGTGGTGGCGAAGCAGAGGTCGCTGCGGCCCGGTGACCAGAGGTCCGGCCAGCGATCGGTCGCGGCATCGACCACACCGCCCCAGTCCCGATGGCTGAGGGTGGTCTGGGCGAGGATGGCCACATCGTCGCCCAGGTCGGGGAGCGCCTGTACCTCGTCGGGGTGCTCAACACGGTGGATGGCTTCGGGAGCCACCGCGATGGTGCCCTCGGCCTCCTCGTGGCCGGCGTGACCTACATACACGATGTGGAAGCCCTTTCGGGCCCGGACCTTCACCTCGTGGTGGACCTTGGTGACCAATGGACAGACGGCGTCAACGGTGTAGCCACCAACCTCCTGGGCCCGGCGGACGACCTCAGGAGCCGAACCGTGGGCCGACAACATCACTGGCGCACCGGCGGGAACGTCGCCGATGTCGTCGACGAACACAACGCCGAGGGCTTCGAAGCGTTCCACCACCAGCTTGTTGTGGACGATCTCGTGGTAGCAGTAGACGGATTCGTCGAAGGCCCGGACCATCCAGGTCAGCGCCTTGATGGCCATCTCCACGCCGGCGCAGAAGCCTCGCGGCTCGGCCAGCAGCACCCGCTCCACCTGATGGTCGACACCGGGTGTCTCAGCGGCAGGAGTCACGCCGGCGACCCTACCGGTGGCCGGGTTGTTGCTGGGTAGCCTTGC
>DPMC01000198.1:0-2597 GCA_003541675.1 Acidimicrobiaceae bacterium
GTTGACCATCTTGGTCAGTTGCCCCGCACCCGGACCACCCATCCGCCTAATTCGCGACGCGTACGACCCGACCACCGGCTCGGCCCTTGCGAAGGCGCCCTCGTCGCCGCCGACCATCACCGTGAGGACACCCTTCCGTGCACCGTCGACCCCGCCGGAGACGGGGGCGTCCAGGAAATACGCGTCAGCCGCAGAGACGCTCGCATTGACAGTCCGGGCCAGCCGGGCTGAGACGGTCGAGTGGTCAACCCAGACGGCCCCAGTCGTGATGGTGGGCACCAGTTCGTCGGCCACGACCTGTAACTCCTGGTCGGCAGGAAGGGAGGTGATGATGAACTCCGCGCCGGTGACCGCAGATGTCACGGAGTCGGCCACCTCACCACTGTTTTCATCCGCCCACCTGCTCGCCAGACCGTCGACTACGTCGAACACAACGAGTTCATCGACCGCAGCGCTCTCGGACAGATGGGCGGCCAGGTGCCAGCCCATGCGTCCGAGGCCCAGGACTGCGATCCTCACGCTGGTACTCCGGGACCACCCCGATCGGCCAGGCTGAAGCCACCGGCCAGGCGGGCATCGACCCTGCCGCCGACCGCCATGGCCAGGATCAGCACCAGTTCATCGGGACGTGGAGCGTCAGGCACTCCGACCTCTATCGCGTCGTAGTGGCTTCCGACATAGGACCATTCGAGGTGCGTCAGGGGCACGTCCAGCCTTGCTCCGAGCGGGCCCACCTTCTTGGTCGACGGAACGATGGCTTCACCCTTGCCTAGGGCTGCCCGCATCCCCCCGCCCCCCGGTATGTGCCACATCGCACCATGCTCAATCTCCCCTGCCGCTCCGACTATCGCCCCCTTGCCATAGCCGTCGATCTCGTCTCGGGCACCCCCCAGGTGGCTGATGAGTAGTTCGCCGAGGTGTTCTCCCAGTTCACGTAGCTCCTCCACTGCCGGGCTGAGGTCGTCCACGTAGCCGCCTACGAACGGGTTGCTCACGACTACGGCCACCGCTCCCTTCAGGGCAGGGCGGGCGGGCTGCGGCCCGAAGTCGTGGTAGATCTCCTCGATGGCCACGCAGGTCTTTCGTTGGACGAACAGCGGGGCCGTCATGTCGTCCGGGGCCGACGCCTGGGCCGGTTCCTGCCCGGCACCCCCGGTAGGTGAGTCACCATTTCGATCTCCAGTCAGTCGCTCATGGTGGGGAGGATTCCCCGCCCGTATGCATCGAGGGTCTCATCCTGCTGGTCGTGCATGAGGTAAATGGCAAACTGGTCCACCCCGAGGGCCTCCAGTTCTCGGAGGCGTTGCACATGGGCCGCCTCGTCCCCCAAGATGCAGAAGCGGTCGATGATCTCGTCTGGTACGAAGTCGGTGTGCTCGTTACCGGTGCGACCGTGCTCGGCGTAGTCGTATCCCTGACGGCCCTTGATGTAGTCGGTGAGTGCGCCAGGCACCGTTGATCCGTCGGCGCCGTATCGCCCGACGAGGTCGGCCACGTGGTTGCCTACCATCCCGCCGAACCAGCGCACCTGGTCGCGTTGGTGGGCGATGTCTTCTCCGACATAGGCCGGGGCCACCACGGTGATGGTCAGCGACTCGGGGTCCCGACCAGCGGCAGCGGCCGACTTCCGGACCGCGGCAATGGTCCATTCGGCGATCTGTGGGTCAGCCAACTGCAGCACGAACCCGTCGGCCTTACGGCCGCACAGGTCCAGCGCCTTGGGTCCGTAGGCGGCCATCCACATGGGGAGCGAACCGTCGTGGCGCCACGGAAAGGTCTGGGTGGTGCCGTTGTACTCGACGGTGTCGCCCTCGGCCAGACCCTTGATCACCGCCATGGACTCCTCGAGGGTGGCCAGGTTGCAGGGTTTGTTCCCTATGACCCGCATGGCCGAATCGCCGCGACCGATGCCGCACACTGTGCGCTCGCCGTACATGTCGTTGAGGGTTGCGAACAGCGAGGCAATGACCGTCCAGTCGCGGGTCCCCGGGTTGGTCACCATGGGGCCGACCACCATCTTCTCCGTAGCGGCCAGCATGGCGCTGTAGATCACGAACGGTTCCTGCCAGAGGACGTGGCTGTCGAAGGTGTATGCGTGGGTGAAGCCCAGGGCTTCACCCCGGGCGGCCAGTTCCACGACCCTCGAGGCAGGGGGGTCGGTCTGCATGACCACTCCGAACTCCATCAGCTTCGCCGTCCCATCAGTCGTTACGAGGAAAGCCGAGGTCGACGCCGTTGGTCGACGGATCAGGCCACCGGCTGGTGACCACTTTGGGCCGGGTGTAGAAACGCAGTCCCTCCGGCCCATAGATGGTGTGATCGCCGAACGCCGAATCGTTCCATCCGCCGAACGAGTGATACCCCACCGGCACCGGGATGGGCACGTTGATGCCGACCATGCCCGCGTCGGCGTCCTGCTGGAACTGCCGGGCCGCACCGCCGTCACGGGTGAAAATGGCAGCCCCGTTGCCGAAAGGATTGTCCCGGATCATCTGGGCGCCCTCGGCGTACGAGTCGGCCCGCACCACCGACAGCACCGGCCCGAAGATCTCGTCGGTGTAGACGGTCATGTCGGTGGTGACGTGGTCGAGCAGCGA
>DPMC01000198.1:2900-3194 GCA_003541675.1 Acidimicrobiaceae bacterium
GGTGGTGACGTGGTCGAGCAGCGAGACTCCCAGGAAGAAGCCGTCGCCTTCGAACGCTTGGTCACGACCGTCGACGACCACCTGGCAGCCTGCTTCGGCGCCGGCCTGGATGTAGCCGGCAACCCGGTCCCGGGCCTCCCGAGTGATCAGCGGGCCCATCTCCGATGAGGGGTCGCTCGCCGCACCGATGACCAGCTTTTCCATGCGGACCCGGATGGCCTCGACCAGTTGGTCGCCTACATCCCCCACGGCGACGACCACTGAGATGGCCATGCACCGCTCCCCAGCCGAGCC
>DPMC01000293.1 GCA_003541675.1 Acidimicrobiaceae bacterium
TCCACCACCACAGCCAGGCGACCGTCCTCGAAACCCGGAACGACCTGTTCCTCGAAAGCCCGGCTGACGGCCACCTTCTCGGCCAACGATCGGGCACGCAACGTGGTGCCGACCACCGTGGCCCGCTTCACCAGGAGCTTGGCTAGACCAAAGGTGGCCGATCCGCCGCCCATCACCCCCACCTGGACAATGGTGCCGGCGGTAGCCAAACAGTTCACGTTGCGATCCAGGTAATCGCCGCCCACCACGTCGAGCACCACGTCCACGCCGCGGCCGCCGGTATGCCCGGACACCGCGGCGACCCAGTCCTCGGACCGGTAGTCCACGGCAAGGCTGGCCCCGAGGTCCATGCACCGATCGAGCTTTCCGGCCGACGCGGTGACAATCACTTCGGCACCCACCATCCGGCACAGCTGGATAGCCGCGGTACCGACCCCGGACGCCCCGGCGTGCACCAGTGCGGTTCCTCCCGCTGCGAGCTCTCCCCGGAGTACGAGCGCGTCCCATGCCGTGATGAAAACCTCGGCCAGTCCGCCGGCCACGTCGAGTGCCATCCCGGCGGGCACTCGAACCGCCTGGTCCTCGTGCACCACGGCCCGCTCCGCATACCCCCCACCACCAGTGATGGCCATGACGGCGTCACCCACCAACCAACGCGAGACGCCGTCGCCGAGAGCGGCAACACGGCCGGCGAACTCCAAGCCGGGGATCTCAGGGTCCATGGGCGGCCCCGGGTACAGGCCCATGCGCTGGAGGAGGTCGGCCCGGTTGCAGGCCGTGCCGACCACATCGACCAGCACCTCGCCCGGCGCGGGTTCCGGATCTGGCACGTCATGGACGGTCAGGACCTCCGGGCCACCGTGGCCGTCCAATACGACAGCTCGCATCAGCGACTCTTCTTCAGGTCGGCGTAGGCCGCATCCTTGTCGACCCGAGGCTCACCGGGCAGGCCGAGGATCCGTTCGCCCACAATGTTGCGTTGCACCTCATCGGTACCGCCGCGGATCGACATCGACGGTGCGGTCAGGAACTCGAGGTGGCCGTCGGCGTCCGACAGCATTCCTGCGGGCCCGCTCAGGTCCTTACCCAGATAGGCCCGGGACTTGAATGCCGCCACGCTCCGTAACTTGGCCCCCGAGCCCGACGGCCCCGGCGCCTCGCCCTCAACCAGTGCGGCAGCCGCCCGAGCCACCGTGAGCTGGTTTACCCGATGAAGGATGAACGCCCGCATGGCACGCTGTCGGGCCACCGGGTCGGCCAGATGGCCAGCGGCCCGCCAGTCCTCCATCCAGGACGGCAGGCCGTGTTCCTCGTCGTCACCGCCGCCGAAGGCCCGGCCTCCGATGGTGGCCCGCTCGTGGGCCAGCGTCTCGACGGTCAGGCCCCAGCCGGCACCCAGGTCACCAATCCGGTCGGCGTCGGCCACCCGGACGTCGGACACGAACACCTCGGTGAAGTGCCGATCGCCGTTGATCTGTTCGAGCGGTCGGATTTCCACGCCGGGCGCCGTCATGTCAACAGCGAACATGGTGAGTCCACGATGCTTGGCCAGCGAGACGTCGGTGCGCGCCAGGCACATCCCCCACCTGGCATAGGTCCCCCGCGACGTCCAGACTTTGGAGCCGTTCAAGATCCACTCGTCGCCGTCGCGCTCAGCACGCATGCCGGCATTTGCCAGGTCCGACCCGGCATCGGGTTCGGAAAACATCTGACACCAGATCTCCGACCCGTCAGCGATCGGTCGTAACCACCGCTCCTGTTGGTCAGACGAGCCTCGCTCCAACAGCACCGGCCCGACCAGGTTCAGGCCCACCCCGTAGGGGTAGAGGTCGGCTACGTCGTAGGCCCCCATGGCAGCGCCGATACGGGCTGCCTCGGTGGCATCAGCACCCCGGCCCCCGTGACGAATCGGCCAGGACGGAACCATCCAACCACCGTCGACTAACACATCAAGGAACCGTCGCCCGCCCTCGAGGTCGTCGCTGCCAGCACCCAGCACCGTGCCCGACACGTCGGGATCCCGGCGATCCAAGAGTGCGTCGAGCGCGGCGTGGATGGCCTCAGAGGTCAGTGCTCCGGAGATCTCGGTCGATTCACTCATCGACGTATTCTGCCCGTCCGGCCCCATGGCGTGCAGCCCGGACGGCCATGATGGGTCCATGCACCAACTCCTCGATGCGGCTTCAGCCGTCACCAACGACGTCATCGCCCTGCGACGCGACCTTCACCGTCACCCCGAACTGGGGTTAGACAACCCGTCCACCCAAGTCCGGATCCTGACCGCGCTGGGTGGACTCGGTCTCAATGTCCAGACCGGAACCGACTGCACCTCGGTGGTGGCCGACCTGATCGGCAAACATGACGGTCCAACGGTCCTGCTGCGAGCCGATACCGATGCGCTCCCCATGACCGAGGACTCCGGCCTGGACTTCCAATCGGCGGTCGAGGGTCGGGCCCATGCCTGTGGCCATGATGCACACACGGCGATGCTGGTTGGCGCCGCCCGGGTCCTGTCGACCCGGCGGGACGAGATCCAGGGGCGGGTTCGCTTCATGTTCCAGCCCGGCGAGGAGGGCTTCGCTGGCGCCCGGATCATGATCGACGAGGGCGTGCTGGACGGCGTAGACCGGGCATTTGCCCTCCATGTCAGCCCCAATCAGCGGATCGGTATCGCCAGCAGCAAGGCCGGAGCAGCGCTGGCTGGCGACACCTCGATCACCGTCACCATCACCGGCCGAGGCGGCCATGCATCGGCTCCCCATCACGCCACCGACCCCATCCCGGCCACTGCTGCGATCATTACCGCTCTGCAGACCGCTGTGACCCGCGAGATCGACGTGTTCGATCCGGCAGTGCTGACCATTGCGCATCTGGTGGCCGGGACCACGACCAACGTGATTCCTGAGACCGCGTTCTTCGAAGGAACCATCCGATGCGTATCGGAACACACACGCTCGCGCATCCGCGAAGCGGTGGCCCGGACTGTGCACGGGGTAGCCGAGGCCCACGGCTGTACGGCGTCCCTCGAGATGGTCGACGGCTACCCGGTCACCATGAACGACCCCTCCGAAGCCGCCCGGTTTGCTGAGGTCTGCACGACGACCCTCGGCAACGAGAGCCATCGGGTCATGCCGGCACCGTTCATGGGCGGCGAGGACTTCTCCTACGTGCTCCAGAAGGTTCCCGGTGTGATGGCATTCCTCGGCGTCTGCCCGGACGACGAACCCGACCCCCGCAAGGCTCCGCCGCTGCACTCCAACCGCATGCGCCTCAACGAGGACGGGCTGGTTCACGGCATTGCCCTCCACGTCGGCATGGCTCTCCACGGTGGCTCCGCTCTCGACAAGAACGCCTAACATGGCTTGGGACATCACCGACTTCGCCACCCTGCTGGCGCTGGAATCCCACGGTCCCGATGTGTTCGTCGGGATCAGCCCCGAATACCCATGGGGCCGCGTCTACGGCGGTCAGGTGGTGGCTCAGGGACTGCGGGCCGCCCAGGCCACGGTCGACTCCGACCATCACGTGCACTCGCTGCACGCCTACTTCATTAGGGGCGGCACGAGCGACGAGCCGATTCGTTACGAGGTGGACCGGATCCGCAACGGCCGATCGTTCGTGACCCGACGGGTGGTGGCCCGCCAGTCCGACGGAGCGATCCTGAACCTGGCGTGTTCATTCCAGGTCCACGAGGAGCAGGCCGACATTCAGGAGTCGAAACTTCCCGACGACGTCGGCGAACCCGGTTCGGGCACCGTAGAGGACTGGGAGCTCCTCGGTCGCCGTGTGGCCCACCAGTCCGTCGGCCGATCCGCCATCTGGCTAAAAGTGTTCGGCGACTTGGGCGACGACCCCCGGCTTCAGGCGTGTGCGTTGGCGTACACGTCCGACGACATCCCCACCAATGCGGTGGGGAGCACCCACCCCCGAATCGACCAGGTCCGTGACGACTCGGTGACCACCTACGGCGAAATCTTCATCGGGGCAAGCCTCGACCACTCCATCTGGTTTCACCGGCCACCGCCGCCCGACCAGTGGCTCCTCCACGACCTACGGTCCCATGGCCTGGCCAGCGCCCGGGGGTTGGCCGTGGGTGAGGTGTTCGCCCCGTCAGGTGTGCACGTGGCCACCGTGGCCCAGGAGGTCCTGATCCGCGAGCGAACCCGCTGAGCTGGATCTGCGCTATGAGTTACCGGTACGTCAACCGAGTGCCCCGGCCGTGGGCCTTGCTCTACCCGGCAGTGCTGCTGCCTTGGCTAATTTCCCTGGTGGTGGTCGGTGTGACTGCAGAGGTGCTCCTCTGGAGCGTCCCTTCGCTGCTCGTTCTACACGTGGCGATCCGGGCCTTCATGACGCTCACCATTTGCGTCGCCGACGGCGAGGTCGTGGCGGTATTCCACTGGGGCTGGCCCCGCAGACGAATCGCGCTCGCTGACGTCACCTCCCAGCGGGTCACCACTCACGGCGCCCGCTACGGCTGGGGCATCCGCTTCGTCCCCGGCGGCACGCTGTGGCGGGTCTGGGGCCGGGACTCCGTCGAACTCACCCTGGCCGACAAGCGGCGCACGTTCTCGATCGGCACGGCCGACCCCGAGGGG
>DPMC01000202.1 GCA_003541675.1 Acidimicrobiaceae bacterium
CGGGCGCCGGCGTGGCTCGGTGACGGCTTCGAGGGGTTCTAGGGCAATAGTTCCGGGGTATGCCCTCCGATCATCTGGCTGACGCCCCCTTAGACGCACCTTTCGACACAGGCGAAACCGATCGCCTGCTTTCCACTACCCGGGCGGTGCGGCGGCGTCTGGACCTCGAGCAGCCCGTCCCGCCCCAAGTGATCCTGGACTGCATCGACCTGGCCGAGCAGGCACCGACCGGTGGGAACCAGTCGAGTCGACGGTGGCTGGTCATTCGGGACCCTGACACGAAGGCGGCGCTAGCCGAGTTGTATCGGGAAGCCGGTGGAAACTGGATCAGCGACGCCTACCAACAGGTTGAGGGAACCGGCCACCACAACGAGAAGGCCCTCCGATCGGCCGACCATCTGGCCCGCAACCTCGAACACGTACCAGCAATCGTGCTGGTCACCATCCACGGCGAACATGACGGGAGCGGCCGCCCGGGACTGTTCGACTCGGTCGTCCAAGCCGCATGGACCTTCTGCCTCGCGCTGCGGTCACGGGGCCTAGGCAGCGCGTGGACGACCATTCACCTCGGCGCGGCCGACCGGGTGGCCGAGCTACTAGGCATTCCTGACGGCGTCACTCAGATCGTGTTGCTTCCCGTGGCGTGGACCATCGGCAACGACTTCTCACCGGCTGAGCGTCGACCAGCAAACGACATCACGTGGTTCGACCACTGGGGCCACACCATCGAGCGACACACCGGCGAGGCCCCGATACATGAAGACGGTGCCGGCGTGACCGTCGAGGTGGACATCGATGCGCCTCCTTCGGCAGTGTGGCCGTACATCAGTGACATCGAGCTCCCGGCCCGATTCAGCGACGAGTTCCAGGGTGCCGAATGGATCTCCGCGGAACCCGCTGTCGGCGCCACCTTTCTGGGCCGCAACCGGAACGAACGCATGGGCGACTGGGAGGTCACCTGCCATATCGTCGGCTACGAGCATGAGCGGGTGTTCGCTTGGAACTCCGTCGACCCCGACCAGCCGGCCGCCCAATGGCGGTTCGAGCTCATACCTCTGGCCGGCGCCACGCGTTTGCGGTTCGACATGGTGCTTGGCCCTGGCCCGTCGGGCCTCACGGCGCTCATCGACACCATGCCCGATAAGGAACAGAAGATCATCGCCAACCGACAACTGAGCCAGACAGCCAACATGCGTCGATGCATCGAGGGCATCCGTGACCTCGTCAATAGTGAGCATGGCGGCAACGCTGGCGAACGGGAGACCCGCCAATGACCACCCTCGGACTGTCTGTCCACGACGTTCTGACCACCACGAGGTCGGTGCGAAAGCGCCTCGACTTCGACCGACCGGTCGACGATCAACTTCTCGAGGAATGCCTCGAGTACGCCGTGCAGGCCCCCACCGGTTCGAACCGTCAGGGTTGGCGATTCTTGGTCGTAACCGACCCTGAGAAGAAGGCTGGCCTGGGCGACCTCTACCGGAGGGGTTGGGAGCAGTACGCCGGCATGTCCGCCAGTGCCGCGGCGTTGGCTGATGGCGAGGACTCGGAACGGGCCTCCCAACAGATGCGGGTAATGCGGTCCGCCGCCTATCTGGCAGAGAACATGCACCGGGTGCCGGCCATGGTCATCCCCTGCCTCCCCGGTCGGCTTGACCAGGCGGGCTTCGGCGCCGCCTCGTCGCTGGCTTCAATCATCCCCAGCGCCTGGAGCTTCATGTTGGGAGCTCGGGAGCGTGGCCTCGGGACGTGCTGGACGACCATTCACCTCATGTTCGAGGAGGAGGCTGCCGAACTTCTCGGAATCCCCTACCACGAGGTGAGCCAAGTGGCGCTCATCACCGTCGGCCACACTCTGGGAACCGACTTCCAGCCGGCTTCCCGTGAAGGCGGTGCAGCGGCCGTGACCTCCTGGAACAGCTGGGACTGAACCCGTTCAGATTGCCTCAGCCGCGATGGCCAGGTTCTCCAGTGTTCGCTCCATGGTGTCCCGGTTGTGAGCGGCCCGGTCGCCCACCCCGGTGAACAACCACCCAACCCCGGCCAGGAACGGCGAGCGGTCATCCACCCATGATTCAGTGACCCGGCAACCGTTCGATGTGGGCACGATGTCGTAGGACCAGTCGCAGCCACCCAGGGAACCGATCTTCAGGCGAAACGCGAACCGTCGAGGCGGATCGCTCTCTATGACGGTCACGTTGGTCTGCCATCGACGCCACCGAATACGGTTACGACCCCGGAAGACGGCTCCCACGGTCGGACCGGTGGCGCCGTCGATCCAACGCCCACCCCGGTTTTCGGGCGACCAGCGCCCCATGCCGACCAAGTCGCTAACCAGGTCCCAGACGACATCCGGGTCCGCTGCGACGTCACGGACGACGCTCACCTCGCGACTCGGCACCTCTTCTCGACCACTACCTGTGTCCTCTTCGACGACCATGTGCAGATGGTGGCCCACGACCCCGGGGCTCGCCCAGCCGGAGCAGCCCGGCGGCCGTTCAGTCGTCGACCGGGATGACCTCCGTAGAACCGTCGGCCGCCACCACCACAACCATGTTTCCGGCTCCGGTGCGTACCTCCTCGACCACGGACTCCGCGGCAAGGTCGACCCTGGCGGAGACGTCGAGCCGCCGGTATTGCACAACCCTGAGGCCGGACAACCCCTCGAGGGCCGCCACCAACGCTGGGGCGGGAGGTCCGACCACGGTCACCGTGCGTGGTGAGGGGCGGCTGGACGTCGGGACAGCCCGCAGGCCGGACCGCAACACCCGGCCGTGGTAGACGGCGACACCTCCCGTTGAGCAGACGAGGGCCAGCGGTATCCGGAAGCCCTCCAGGGTCTCGGCTTCGAGGTTCCCGTCCAAGAGCGCAAACACCACCATGTAGACCATGGCCAGGAAGCTCCCCAGCACCACAAGGGCCGTGGTGCCGAAAACGGCGAATAGGTAGATTCGTCGAACGGCCGACGTCTCCTCGGCCACCGTCCCAGCGTGGGCCTTGATCCGCTTCCAGGCCCGGTTCCAGATCGGTCCCCCAACAAGTAGTGCCGTGAGGGCGAAGGCCACCAGCTCGTCCACGTCGACGTCCCAGTCGTCGCCGGCTGGCAACACCTCGTTCAACACGATGCCAAGCAGAACAGCTACTCCGATGGTTGAGGCCACCAGACCCACACCCGACTCGAGATGGTCATAGAGGCGGGCCACCTCGTCTCGACCGTCGACCTGTCGGCGCACGGCGTGCGGGACTTCACGTCGGTGATAGGCCCACAGGGCCATACCGACCACGAGGAGTGCAGCGAAGACCGACAGGATGTGAAAGTGCTCAACCGCCGAACCGTCACGAGACGACCCGACGAGCAGCCACGACAACATCGTGTGGAGCAGGCCTGAGGCGGCAACCACGGTGGTTGCCAGACCACCCAGAACCCCCACAACGAGCACATAGCCATCGCGCTCCGGGCTGCGCTCGAAGACTCGGGCATGCCGCCACCAGTACCACCACCAGGCCACTCCGAAGGCCAGCACGGGCGCCAGAGACCCCCGTAAGCCATCCCAGCTGTTTGCCCACGAGGTGTCCCCCGCATAGTCGAAGGGCAGCGGGTCGGGCATCACTCCCTCGTAGGCCCATTGGAGGAGGTGCTCGACAATCACCGCTGTGCTGACCGCCATGCCGAGAAGGGCAGCGGTGGAGGCCACTAGGTAGTGGAGGCGGCGGCGGGTGCCCGGTAGCCGCCAGTGAACGATCGAAACGGCAAGCCAGATCGGTACGGCGGCAACGGACCAGGGGCTGAACGACCAGCCGTCGAGCAACCACCCCAGGACGTTGATGGCCGAACCCACGACAATGCCGGTCGACAGGAGGTCCATAGTCGACAGGTAGAACGACCACCCGCCGGATTCCGCCTCGGTGTCCGATGTCCGGAACCGTCGGCGTAGCCAGACGGCCATGCCGACAAGTGCCGACCCGGCCACGATCACCAGACTCAGCCAGAAGGCCAGTCCTTCCGGTTCGCTCTGTCGACCGTCCTCCACCACCTGCACCAGGCGACTGAGGGCGCCAGTGGCACCAATGGCGGTGGCGACGACCAGGCCGTACAGGAAGCCGAACTCGAAAAGTCGACGAGCCATCAAACCGACGTCTACCCGACGCCCGTCGGCCCGCCTGCGGTACACGACGATGCCGAACACCAACCCGATGAGCAGAACGAACTCCACGAGACCTCCCCATGAAGCCTCGCGCAGTAGATCAGCGCGCCGGTGTCACTTCTCCGGAGCCGCGCCTTCCAGCCAGTCTTCGAGCTCGGCCTCCTCCCAACCATCCGGGCCGTAGATGGTCCCGGGGAGTGGCGTCATCAGCCGGGTGTCGCCGGCGGTCACATAGCTGTCGACCAGGACCCGACAGTCAAGGAGACGGTCGTCGGGATCCCCATCGTCGAGGCCGCGAGCGGAATCCATGCTGCGACGCATCCCTACCCAGTCGTCGACAGTGGTGGCCCACACCATGACCACTTCCGTGGAGTTGGTGGTCACCTCCCAGAGCCCGGTGGCCACTACCCCATGGTCGGCGAACACGGGGACCCGACACTCAACCACCTCAGCCAGGAACTCCACTTGGGTCCCCGGTCGAACCGTGAATACCTCGTTGACGAACAACGACCCCCTGATGCCCCGCTCGGCGATCTCCTCTGTGGTTGGGGACCCGGGCACCCCAGCACATACCCGGTCGTACCCTCCGGTCCTCCACCGGGATGCCTCGTCCCACCAATCGCCGTAGAAGGCGCTACGGCGCTTCAGGTTGAGCCGGTCGAGGTTTCGCCGCCATCCCTCCCAGCCATCCGCACCGCAGTCCCAGATATTCACCACCTGGGGCCAGCGTCCACCGCCGAAGCCAAGAACAAAGAAAGAGCCCTGAAGGGTGGTCATGCCCGGCATCCGGTTCGTCGGCTCACCCCGGACGTGTTCCATGTAGGCGTACTGACCCTGACCGACAATGTCGATGGTCTCGTGAACGAATACCGATCGGGGCACACCGCCATTCTTCACCGACCAGGGGCACGCACGCCAACCACACTGCTGTTGTGCCGAAGACGGCCAGTCCCTGGGGCTGGATAACACCTGGCAGGAGCCGGTCTGCTTTCCCCAACCAACCCCTGCACAGGTGATCGAACCTCGTGGGCCGGGCGGGGATCGAACCCACGACCGAGCGATTATGAGTCGCCTGCTCTAACCACTGAGCTACCGGCCCGCCCGCAGTCTGGCAGGAGACGCCAGCGGCACCTCGGCACCGGGCATCCATCCGGTACCTTGGCGATGATCCGACGGCCACCGATGGAGCGACCGTGACCGACGACGCGGTCGTCCCACATTCCGAACACCCGGACCTGGCATCCGACGCGACGTCGGATGAGGATCCGGTTAACGCCCAGGTTGAACAAGTGGATGGTCGGGCCCTGCCAATCGGCACTGTGGGCGATTCGCGAACAGATGTCAGTCTCGTCGTCCCCACCTTCAACGAAGCGGCCAACATCGGTCACCTCCTCCGCTCGCTACACGCGGTCCTGACCCGGACCGGAGCCGTATTCGAGTTGATCGTGGTCGACGATGACAGTCCGGACCGAACCTGGGCCACAGCGGCCGAGATCGCTAGAACGCATCCCGAAATCCGGGTGCTTCGCCGGACCGGGGCATCGGGACTGGCCACGGCCGTAATCTGCGGGTGGGCCCATGCACGCGGCTCCGTGCTCGGCGCGATCGACGGCGACGGTCAGCACCCACCCGAAGTGGTGGCCGACCTGATGGCCGCC
>DPMC01000126.1 GCA_003541675.1 Acidimicrobiaceae bacterium
GTCGCCCCCGATCGGGTCATGGCCACCGAGTCGGCATCGGGTCGGCGTCCGACTACCACGCCGATTCGGTCGGCGGGCAGGGTGACCCGTGCGCCGGAGTTTTCGCCGCCCACCTGCTCGACGATCAGCCCGTGGTCGTCGACCCCGACGGCCAGGTGGCCTAGGCACAACCCGACTCCGAGGCCACGCAGCCCGCGTTCGACAAGGCGGGTGGTCCGGACGCCGAAGCTCGCCAGCACGCGGTCCTCAGACTCGACGATGGTCACCTCGCTGCCCAGCTTTGCGAAGGCGCAGCCCAACTCGATTCCGACGTAGCCGCCGCCGACCAGCACCAGCCGGTCGGGGAGCGTGTCGGTCGACAGCAATTCAGCCGAACCGACGACCCGATCCCCGTCCAGGGGCACGTCGGGCAGTTCGATGGGACGGGAACCGGTGGCCACGATGACGTCACGGGGATCCAGGAACTCCACGGTGTCGCCACGCTCGACCGAGACCCGGCCGGGCCGGGTAAATCGTCCGTGCCCCGGCAGCACCCTTACCCCAGCATCGGCCAACAGCCTCGACACTCCGGAGGTGAGGTCGCTGACCACGCCCGCCAGATGGGCCCGGACCCGACCCATGTCGACTGTGGAGGTTGCGTCGATGCCCCACGAGCCGATCCGCCCGGTTAGGGCGTAAGCGTCGGCGACTTCGATGAGCGTCTTGGACGGGATGCATCCGACATTGAGACACGTTCCGCCAATGGCCCCGCGTTCGACGAGAGTCACGTCGCGGCCCAGGCGGGCGGCGCGGAGGGCCGCTGCGTAGCCGCCCGGTCCGGCACCGATGACCAACAGGTCAACCGGACTGGCTACCTCGCCGACGACCACCGGTTCAGGCTTCGATGAGCAGGTGTAGCGGCTCGATGAGGTCGTCGATCACGGCTTTCCGAAACGTCTCGGCGAGGTCGCCGTCGATGAGCCGGTGGTCGGCGCCCAGAACCACCGGAAGGGTGGGTCGGGCCAGCACCTCGCCCCCGACGGCCACGGGTCGTTCTGCGATCGCACCGAGTCCGAGGATGGCGCCTTGGCCCGGTGGAATGATCGGGGTGGCAAACCGCCCGCCCAGCGAGCCGTAATTGGTGATGGTGAAGGTCGCGCCAGAGAGGTCTGCGATCGTGAGGTCGCCGGCTCGGGCAGCTGCGACCAGTGAGGCGATTCGTTCGGCCATGGTGAAGAGGTCGAGCGTGCCGGCGTTGTGCACCACGGGTACGACAAGCCCCCGGTCAGTCGCTGTGGCGATGCCAAGGTTGACCTCCTCTGGAATGACGATGACGTCGCCTGGGTGGCCCTCCACGCGGCCGTTGACCACGGGGAATCGCCGGAGCGCCCGTGCCGCTGCGACGGCAGCAATGGTCAGAGGCGTTACCTGCGCCGCTCCCGGACGGTCCATTGAGCGGACCCGTGTCCGGAAGTCGACCAGCAGCGATGCGTCGAGTTCGTCCATTGTGTGGATGTGAGGGATCTCCGTCCACGCCTGGACCATGTTGCGGGCCACCACGCCTCGGAGGCCTCGGAGGGGGTGGCGGCCCGGCGGCATCTGGCCCAATGTGCTGGACATTGGCTGGGAACCAGCGTCGGTGGGTAGCGAGACGAGACGAGTGGATGGCTTTGGTCCAGAGGCGGACACCGGAGTCTCTGCGTTCCGCACGTCGTCGGCGGTGATCCTCCCTGCGGGACCGGTTCCAGTCACCGTGTTCAGGTCCACTCCCGATTGGAGGGCCAGCCGCCGGGTGGCCGGCGCGGCCTTCGGTCGAGTGGTTGTCGCCGATCGCTGTGTGTCCGATGGTTGCGGAGTGGATCCGGAGACGGGGTCCTTGACCGATTCGGCCGCCGATGGTGGTCGGAGTGCCCCAGCATCCGCCGTGTCCGAGCCGTCGTCGATCTCGATGAGTACCTCGCCCACCCTGATACGGACGCCCTCGGCGGCTCCGAGTGACAACACCGTGCCGGACACCGGTGACGGCAGTTCCGAACTGGCCTTGTCGGTGAGTACCTCCACCAGAGCTTGGTCGCGTGCGACGACGTCACCGATCGCCACGAACCATTCGACGATCTCAGCTTCGTCGAGGCCCTCGCCGATATCGGGTAGTCGGAAGACGTGGGCCACGGAACCGACGCTCAGGCAGTCTCGAGGGTGCGACGGACCGCAGCGGCGATCCGGGCCTCGTCGGGAACGAAAGTATCTTCGAGCATCCCCACCGGATAAGGCACGTCGAAGCCCGACACGCGGACCACTGGTGCTTCCAGTGACCAGAAACACTCCTCGACAATGGTGGCCACTACCTCGCCTGCGAAACCGCCGGTCGGGGAGGCTTCCTCCACGACCACCGCCCGGCCACACCGATCCACCGCTTCAGCGATGGCCTCGATATCGAGGGGAACCAGACTCCGGAGATCGAGGACGGCAACCGATAATCCCTCTTCGGCCAGGGAGTCGGCGACCCGGCAGGCCAGTTCGACCTGGTAACTCCAGGCGATGATCACCAGGTCGTCGCCCTCGCGTGCCGAACGCGCCAACCCGAGGGGCACTACATGGTCGCCATCTGGCACCTCGCCACGGATGCCCCGGTAGCCGCGCAGTGGTTCGAGAAACATCACCGGGTCGGAATCGCGCACCGCAGAAGCCAGCAGACCCTTGGCGTCGGCGGCGGTGGCCGGCGTGACCACCTTGAGGCCCGGGATATTGGCCAACTGGCCCTCTAGTGAGTCCGAGTGCATCTCCGGGGTCCGGACGCCACCGCCGAACGGAGCCCGGATGGTGATGGCTGGTTCGAACCGTCCCTGAGAGCGGTACCGCAGTCGGGCAACCTGCCCGGCGATCTGATGCATGGCCTGATAGGAGAAGCCGAGGAACTGGATCTCGGCGACCGGGACCAATCCGGCCATGGCCAGCCCGACAGCCGATCCGACAATCACGCCCTCGGCCAGCGGCGTGTCGACCACCCGGTCAGCACCGAACTTCTCAAAGAGGCCCTCGGTGGCCCGGAAGACGCCACCTACCTGGCCGATGTCTTCGCCGAGGAGCACCACACGCTCGTCGCGGGCCATCTCCCCGTGCAAGGCCTCGTTGATGGCTTGAAGCATGTTCATTTCGGAGGTACCGGTCATGGGGCGCCGTCCAGTAGCGCAGCCCGCTGACGGGCCACCCGGGGGGTGTCGGTCGCAAAGCAGTGGTCGAAGATGGCATCGGTTGCCAGGGGCTGGGCAATGGCCCGTTCGAACGCCTCGTCGATACGGGTCATGGCTTCGGTCTCGACGATTGAGCGGATCTTGTCGTCCCAGAGCCCGAGCCCGGCTAGGTGGTCGGCCAGACGCTCGATCGGGTCGTCCCGACGGGCGGCCTCGAGGTCCTCGGCTGGGACATAACGGGTGGGATCGTCGGCTGTCGTGTGGGCGCCGAGCCTGTACACAACGGCTTCAATGAGCGTTGGTCCACCTCCATCCAGTGCCCGTCGCCGCGCCTCGTCGACAGCGTCAAACACCGCAGCTGCGTCATTTCCGTCGATACGGATGCCAGGCATTCCGTAGCCGACGGCACGATCGGCCAACGTCTCGGCGGCGGTCTGCTGGTGTAGCGGTGTGGAAATGGCCCACTGGTTGTTCACGCACAGAAGGATCACTGGCGCCTTCAGGACGCCAGCCAGGTTGGCTGCTTCGTGGAAGTCCCCTTCAGAACTGGACCCGTCTCCAAAGAACACGGTGGTCACGCCAGGTTCGTCTTGCAGGGTCATGCCCCAGGCCAATCCGACGGCGTGGGGAATCTGGGTGGCCAGCGAAATCTGCAGCGGAGCGACCCGCACCGATGGCGGAAACCTGCTGCCGTCGGGATGGCCGATGTTGTAGAGCATGTACTGCTCGAGCACCTCAGGGCCGAAGCGTTGGAGGGCAAGAGGCTCCCGGTACTGGGGCATGATCCAGTCGTGCGTGGGGTCCAGGGCGTGGGCCGTGGCGGCCACCACGGCCTCGTGTCCGTCGATGGGGGCGAGAGTGCCGACCTGGCCCTGACGTTGGAGATTCCACAGTCGGGCGGCCTGGGTCCGGGCCTCCACCATGTCTACGAGGATGGCTCGAAGTTGTTCGTCCGACGGTCGGGTCACACCGATGAACCTAGCCGCGGGCGTCTCAGCGGTTGCCGGTCACAGGTGTCCAAAGTCACTAGGTTCGGCACGGTCCGGGGGTATACCTGTCGGTAACTTGTTGTCCAACAGCGGTTTCCATTCCCCCCTCGGGAGCCGCACATACCTCCGGCCCGAACCCCCCCCGGTTCCAGAGGCCGAGAGTGACCGCACGCCCCGCCCCCCCCGGTGGGGCGTGCGCAGTTTTGTGGCCATGACCAGCGATGCCTACCATCCATGGGCCGGAAGGATGTCTGACCGGCGCCCGGCACGGAAAGGTGACGGGTCGAGACGAGGGGGACCCGGTGGGGGAGAGTCGACGTGACCGCATAAGGATGAACAAGGAGGAACTGGCGGCGTTCATTGCGGACCAGAAGAGCCTTCAGGTGGCGTGCCACGACCGGGACGGCGCCATCCACCTTTCCACCCTCTGGTTTGCCATGGCCGAGGATCGTTTTGCCTTCGGGACCTACACGAAGTCGCAGAAGATCGTGAATCTGAAACGGGACGACCGCATCACTGTCCTCCTCGAAGACGGGACGAAGTACGACCAGCTCCGCGGGGCGATGGTCAGGGGACGGGCCGTTCTCCACGCCGAGGACGGTGCGGGGGGCGCCGATGAGGTCCGGCGGGTAGCCCGGGCCGTGATGCGTCGCTACGAGCCGGACATTCCCGAGGAACACTTCGAGGGCGCGGTGGAACTGTGGGCCGCCAAGCGCACCGTGGTGATCGTGGAGCCGGAGAAAGTCATCACCTGGGACCACACCAAACTCGGCGGTGCTGGCCCGTATGGGTACTAATGAAGCGATCTGGTCCGAGATCCCCCGGGCGTCGCCGGACCTAGGGTGATGGCCATGGAATCCCTCTTCGCTGT
>DPMC01000275.1 GCA_003541675.1 Acidimicrobiaceae bacterium
GTCAAGGTCGGCAGCCTCCCAGGCTTTGGTCCACTGGTTTGGGAGAAGACGGAATCGCTTGCCCGTGTAGGCGCGACTGATAACTGGTGACTGGTCGGCGGCGTCCACCAGGCCGTCCTTCTGCCAACCAGCGATGCCTGCCTCTTCGGTAGCTAGGAAGCGAGTTCCTACCCACACGGCTTCACAACCCATGACAAGGGCAGCCGCCAGGCCGCGACCATCACCGATCCCGCCAGCGGCAACGACGGGAACTTCGACAGCATCGAGCACCTGGGGAAGAAGGGCGAGAGTGCCGACGTGTCCGGTATGGCCACCACCTTCCGTGCCTTGTGCGATGACGACGTCGGCACCGTCCTTTACGACGCTGACAGCCTGTTTCGTGTTGCCGACCACCGACATCACCACTGCTCCGGCTTCGTGGAAGCGGTCCACTACAAAACCTGGTGAGCCGAGGGCACCGACGAATACCGGGACCCCTTCCTCCAAGATGACCTGGACTTGGGCCTCGGCATCGGTCCCCAACGCGTTTCTGCCGGTTCCACGATTGGCACTTCCACCTGGCTGCTCGACACCCAGTTCGGTGGCAATACGGGCCGCCGTCTCGCGGTGCTCAATGGGAATCCGCTCAGCAACATCTGAGATCTTCGTTCCGTCCTGTTCGATACGGGCCGGCAAGATGAGGTCGACGCCGAACGGTCGATCGGTCAGTTCTCGGGTGCGGCGGATGACGGTCCGTACCTGTTCCGGGGCCATCGAGGTGCAACCAAGCACTCCAAGCCCACCTGCGTTGGATACCGCCGCCACGAGTTCGGGTCCGGCGATCGGTCCCATTCCGGCCGAGAAGATTGGAAAGTCGATCCCCAACCTTTCGCACAGTGGAGTTCGCAATGGTCTACTCAACTTCTTTTCCCAATGGCTTAGGTCGGGCTGAGAGACGCCCTCCGATTCCTCCAAGAGATGCAGTTGTTAGCACTGGTCGGTCTCTTCAATGGGCTCGAGGCGCCGGAGTCGATTCTTCCAAGGCCCATAGCGCCACACCATTTCGTCCCCATTTCGGTAGCGCGTGACGAGCGCGACTCTGCGGTTTCCGGGGTACAGGTTCAGGCGGCCGTCTTCGAATCGAGCCGCAACGGAGATGCGGCTGGTTTTGTTCGCGTGTACGTCGTTGACCCCACCTTCGAGGGTGCCGTCCGCGTACATGTCATGGATGATTCCGCCAGCGGTGATGACGACCCGGTTTCCAGCCTGTTCGACGCGTTCGATGTGTCCCTTTAGCGGGCCTTTGTGGACCTGCCAGACGCCTCGAAGATCGGGCGCTTCTGGTGTGATCGGCTCGTCGCACCCTGCGAGAACCGGTTGTGGGAAGTCCCGGTACCCACCAGAAGGAGTATGCGCGACGGGAATGTCCACCGCCCTGATGGTCGTTTCAGCCGGGGACGCCGAAAGGGGTGTTGGTTCGAAGTGCTCACGCCCTGCTGGAGGTTCGTCTGGACGCCGGCGGATTAGGAGTGGGGCAATGAGGAGTCTCGGGATGACTCCGATCAGATTCTTCGCCTTCACCGTTCACCGCCCTTCACTGATGCACTATCTCGGTTGCGCTTCCGGTGTTGGAAGATCCGAGTGGTTGGAGGAGTCGGTGCAGGGCGGTCGTCCATGTCCGCCGGACCTGTTGAGGTGTGCGGTTGTGGTCGTGCACGATCTGGTCCCAAGACTCAAAAGAGGTCAAGGTGCTGATGGTTGCTACGAGGTCGTCACGGGCAGAGGGGCTCAAGGCCTCCATTTCGTGGGCGAAGCATTGGCGAATCTGATCTGCCTGCATCGACCGGACGGAACGCAACCCTTCGTCAACATCTGGAAACTCTGGAGCTCTTCTCCGGGCCTGGCGGCACATCGGTCCGGTCGTTTCATACAACTTTGCCCGGCGGTTAACTAGAACCTGAGTGCGATGTTCGAGAGTGCTTTCGGCGATGTCCGGTAGCTGCAAAAGGTGGTCGTAGCGCTTGAAGTATCGACGAAGCGTCTCCTGCCTGAGCTCTTCGAGCGTTTCGAAATAGCGGAACAGGGAGGCGACCGAGACTCCTGCTCGCTCCGCTACCTGTTCGGATGTCGGGTCCGTATTCCCTTCGCCCACAAGGTCGATCACTGCGTCGGACACGGCAAGGCGGCCGCGTTCCCGCCGGGCCCGGCGGCCGTCGATGGTCTCGTTGCTCAAAGCGGTCTGGGTCATCAGCGATTGCGGTGCCATTTTCGCCCCGTCTCCTCCTTGCAGACTGTGAGTCTAGCACTCCAATCGGATATTGATAGTTAGACTCTCATAAGATAGATTGCATCTTGAGGGAGGACACTGTGTCAAAGCCGGATCTGCCAACAGGAACCTTCCATGGCCACATCGGTCGAACGTTTGCCGAATCAGAACCCTGGTTCGAGGAACCGGTACACCCTGCAGATGACTCACCCAACGTGGTCGTTGTGCTGCTGGACGACACAGGGTTCGCCCAACTCGGTTGCTACGGGTCAGAAATCGATACTCCACACATTGACGAGTTGGCGGCTAACGGTCTTCAGTTCACGAACTTCCACGTGACCCCGCTCTGCTCGCCGACCCGGGCCTCACTGCTCACCGGCCGGTCGCAGCATGCGGTCGGTATGCGCGCAGTGTCCAACTTCCAGACCGGATTTCCCCACCAGTTGGGCCACATCTCGAACCACGCTGCCACGGTCGCCGAGGTACTCCAGGCTGAGGGTTACGCGACCTTCTGCACCGGGAAGTGGCACCTAGCCCCCATGGAACAGTGTTCGGCAGCCGGGCCGTTCGAGCAGTGGCCGCTGGGGCGCGGATTTGACCGGTTCTACGGATTTCTCGAGGGTGAAACCGATCAGTTCCATCCCCAACTGGTCTGTGACAACCACCCGATCGAGCCACCGGGCAAGGCTGAGGACGGCTATCACCTCAGCGAGGACCTGGTCGACCAGTTGCTGCGAATGGTGTCTGACAGCAAGGGAGTCCGACCCGATCGCCCATTCTTCGCATACCTGCCCTTCGGTGCCACCCACGCTCCCCACCAGGCTCCACCCGAGTACCTGGCGAAGTACCGGGGCTCGTTCGACGAGGGTTGGGACGTTGTTCGACAGCGATGGTTCCAGCGTCAAATCGACATAGGGGTCATCCCTGAGGGAACGGAGTTGGCGCCCCTGAATCCTGGCGTGGAACCGTGGGACACGCTGCCCGTCAACCAGCAACGCCTGGCTGTTCGGCTACAGGAAGCCTTCGCCGCCTTTCTCGACCACACCGACGACCAGATCGGTCGCCTCGTCGCCGGTCTCCGCGCTATTGGAGAACTGGACAACACGCTCCTCGTCGTCCTAGCCGACAACGGCGCCTCCCAGGAAGGTGGTCCCTTCGGCGTCATGCACGAGATGAAGTACTTCAACGGGATCCTCGAAACACCAGACGAGGCCGTCGAAAGGATCGACGAGATCGGTGG
>DPMC01000087.1 GCA_003541675.1 Acidimicrobiaceae bacterium
GGCGATCCAGTCCCCATTGATTTCCCAGGTGGTCGAACGAGCGAGTTGACCGTGGCGGCGATCTTCGAGGACTCAGCCCTTCTTGGGAACTGGGTGGTTGATGTATCGGTCTTCGACACCTATCTTCCAACCGCTCCTGTTTCTTGGATCTCGGTTTTGTTCCCTGATGGCGCTGACGACATTTCCTCCCGAGCTGCTGTCGAGGTGTACACCGACTCCTACCCTCAGGTCGCCGTTGAGGACCAATCCGAATTCCGCAAGTCCCAAGAAGATCAACTGGACCAGTTGCTGTCCATCATCCAGGTATTCCTCGGCCTTTCTTTGCTCATTGCCGTTCTGGGCATCACCAACACCCTCGCCCTGTCGGTCTACGAACGGACCCGGGAACTGGGCCTGCTTCGAGCGGTCGGCATGACCCGACGCCAACTCCGGCGCATGGTCCGCTGGGAAGCGGTCATCATCGCCCTATTCGGTGGCCTCCTCGGCGTAGCCATGGGCGTGCTGTTCGGCCTAGCCGCTATCGCGGCGATCCCACAGGAGTTCGTCGACATCGTGTCGATCCCTTACCAAAGCCTGCTGGGCTACCTGGTGGTGTCGGGAATCTTCGGCATGGTGGCAGCCATCCTCCCGGCGCGCCGGGCGGCCAGACTCAACGTGCTTGACGCCATCTCCCACGCATAGGCACTACCCCGGCCTGGTGATGGCCATAGCGGCCAGCGCCCGGCCCCAGGATTCGGACGCCGTCATGAGAAAACCGGTGACCGGCTCTCGTGAAACCGTGGGGAGAAGGGTTGTGATAGCGGCGGGCACACCCAGCCGGCCGGCCGGCCGGCCCCAATCAGTCAGACAGGGCGGCAGGGAGAGGCTCGGTGTGAACCACGGCCACTCGCTTGGTGGCGCGGGTGAGCGCCACGTACAACGCCCGCATGCCCTGGGACTGCTCCCGCAGGATTCGGGCTGGTTCGACCACGACCGCCCCGTCCACCTCCAGGCCCTTGACCAGTCCGACGGGCACCACAGTTACCCGGGCGTCAAGGCCACGACGGGTCGGGCGACCGAAGGCCACGCCGGCCCGCTCGAGAGCCTCCTCGACGTCATTGGTCTGGGAATCGGCAGCGATCACGGCGAGGTTGCCGGCACCTACCGACTCCAACTCGACACGCACCACTTCGACCAGGCCTTCAAGCTTCTCGGCCTGTTCGCCGGTCAACCCGATGAAGCGGGGTGCCTCGCCGTCACCGCGCACCGAGCGGGGTGGAGCGAGGTCCGGTGCGGCCACGGCCAGCACCCGGGCCGCCACATCCATGATGGGCCCCGGGATCCGGTAGCCCACGGTGAGTTCGTGGCGGACTGTCGGCTTCCGATCAGGAAGGTGGGTGAGGATCCCCTCCCAGTCATCGTGGGCCCACGAACCCGTGGCCTGGGCGATGTCGCCCACCACAGTCATGGACCCGTTCAACGACCGGCGGTCCAGCATCCGCAGGTCCATCGGCGAGAGGTCCTGAACCTCGTCAACCACGATGTGCCCGTAGGTACGGACCGCATCACGGGCCTTGCAACCTGGTCGGGCCCCCAGTACAGCGCGGGCCTCGTCCAGCAGAGGCGCATCTGACGCCGTCCAGTACACGTCGTCGGCCACCTCCTCCCGAGGCCGGAAGAGTGCGTCGACCTGATCGGCGGTGAGGGTCCGGTCGGCAGCCCGGATCAACGCACGCGACCCGAACAGATCGTTCAGCAGTTGCGCCGGCGTGAGGACCGGCCACATCCACTCCAACGCCTCACGCACGATCATTTCGCCCCGGATTCGTTCGCGCACCGCCTCGGGATCGAGATCGCCCCGACCCGATGCGACCAGCGCCTTGTAGAACTCTCCCTCCACGAACTTGCGAGCAGCGTTGTGGGTCCGGTAACGACGCCTCGCTTCGGACACGATACGGCTCGACTCCTCAACCGACAGGCTCAGCCACTGCAGGCCGTACCCAAGCCGCAGATCGGAGCGGAGCGGACGCTGACGGGTCCTCACGGCTCGCGAGATGAACCTGACCATGCGGAGGTCACCCTTGAGGCGACCCTTGTTGGCCACCTCACGACGGTCGTCGATCCGAACGCCGCCGACGACATCGCCAACGGTGGCCAGCGTGACCCCGGCCTCGCCGAGCGACGGCAGGACCTGCTCGATGTAGGCGAGGAACAGTCGGTTGGGCCCGACGACCAGCAGGCCCTGGCCCTCCAACGGGAAGCGGTGGGTGTAGAGCAGGTAGGCCGCACGGTGGAGGGCCACCACGGTCTTGCCGGTCCCCGGGCCGCCCTGCACGGCGTGCACCCCGGACAGGGGTGCACGGATGATGTCGTCCTGCTCGGACTGAATGGTGCCGATGATGTCACCGAGACGTCCGGTTCGGCTCGTCTCCAACGCGGCGATGAGCGCACCCTCGCCCTTGAGGCGGGTGCCATCGCCGTCACCCTCTCGGAACCGTTCAAGGTCACCGAACAACTCGTCCTCGAGGCCCAGCACGGTACGACCGCGGCTCACGATGTAGCGACGGCGCTGGAGGCCCATGGGCGCCAGACCGGTAGCCCGGTAGAAGGCCTCGGCCACCGGGGCCCGCCAGTCCACTACCACCGGGTCCTGTTCCTCGTCCCAGACGCCGACCCGGCCGATGTGGAACACGCCGCCCCCAGCTTCGGCCTCTTGGTCTATACGGCCGAAGACCAACGAGGCATCGCCCAGGTCAAGGTGCTCGAGACGGGCCACCACTGACTCGATGATGGCCTCGCGTTCGAAGCGGGCCTGGTTGGTCCCACCCTTACCGACCTCGACCATGCGGGTCAGCTCGAGGGCTCGTTCACGGGCTGCATCGAGGCATGCATGGGCGTGGTCGATGTGGGCCTGCTCGGCCTCCAGTTCTGGGTGCTCGTGGACGTTGTCGCTCATAGTGCTCGGCCCCGCCGGGGCGCCGTACGTTCATCAAAACTGGCCGATTCGGCGAATTCAGCCGAAGATCGATCCTATCGGTGGTCCGTGGGGCGACCTCAGCACACCGGAAGGCCCACAGGTGGCGGAAAAGCCCGGTCCACGTGCGACGATGGGCGTCGTGAATCTGGTGTGCACATGACAGCCGTCGGCCTGGTGCTCGGCTCCGGAGGTCTCCACGGCGCGGCCCAACACGCTGGCGCGCTCGCTGCACTGGTCGAGGCGACCGGATGGGATCCACGAACAGCCGACGTCGTGGTGGGTACGTCGGCCGGTGCCACCACCGCTGTCAGTCTCCGGGCCGGCCTGTCGGCCGCCGACCTCCACGCTCACTACGCCGGGACGCCGCTGTCAGACGAGGGTCGGGCCATCGTCGACCGGGTAACCACGCCCCTCGACCTCGGCGGGCAGGTAACCGGGGAACCGGCCGCTGAAGAACGGTCCGGTTCCAGTTCCGGCGGCCCATGGTCCTGGCGGCCGGCCAATCCGTTGCTGGTATTGCGGGACCTGTGCTCCACCGCTCGGCCCCGCCCTGTGGTCGCCCTCGCCGGGCTGCTTCCGACGGGCACCCGCGACGGTTCGTCGCTCAGCGCCCGCAATACCGAGATCCATCCTGATCCGTGGCCCGACCAGCCAACCTGGATCTGCACGGTGGATCTCCAGACGGGTAAGCGGGTCGTGCTGGGACGTGACGATGTGGACGTGGCGATCGGGCCGGCGGTGCAGGCATCGGCGGCCATTCCCGGCTGGTTCCGACCGGTGGAGGTCGACGGCCGTCGTCTGGTCGACGGCGGCGTGCACTCGACCACCAATGCCGACCTGGTGGCCGCTCTCGGCCTCGATGTCGTGGTGATCTCGTCGGTCAGGACGGTCGGGGGTACGGCCGGGCCCACCGACTACCGGGGCACCGTGGCCCGCGCCTGGCACGCCCGGACCCTATGGCGCGAAGTTCAGGCCATCCGTCGCCGGGGTACCGCTGTTCTGGTCTTGGACCCCACGGCCAGCGACCTGGCCGCCCGCAAAGTGCTGGCCGACGGATCTTCGGATCAGAATAAGCATGGCCTGTCCGATATCTGTGAGGCAGCCCGGGTCTCCGCTCTGGCCCGCCTCGCCTTGCCTGAAGCCACCCGGGCACGGCGACTCCTGACCAGTGCCGCCGAACCTCCCCGGTAGCGTCGATCCGTGGACGATCCCTCCCTCAGAACCAGCCCCTTCTTGGCCGCGTGTCGGGCCGAACCACACGACCACACTCCTGTCTGGTTCATGCGCCAAGCCGGCCGGTCGCTCCCCGAATATCGGGCCGTTCGGGGGACGGGCAGCATTCTGGACGCCATTGCCGATCCGGAGCTATCCGCCGAGATCACCATGCAGCCGGTCCGACGCTACGGCGTCGACGCGGCCATCCTCTACTCCGACATCGTCGTCCCGGCCCACGCCGTCGGCTTCGGTGTCGACGTGAAGCCCGGCCTCGGGCCAGTAGTAGACCGACCCTTCGAGCGGGCCGCCGACCTCCAACGTCTCCGCCCGCTGGAACCCGAGATCGATACCCCGTACGTGCTTGAAACGGTCCGACAGGTGGTAACCGAGGCCGACGTACCGCTAATCGGCTTCGCCGGGGCGCCATTCACCGTGGCCTCCTATCTGATCGAGGGTGAACCGTCCCGCACCTATGGGAAGACCAAGGCCCTGATGCTCGGTGATCCGGGCCTATGGCACGACCTCATGGAACGTCTGGCCGACATGGCCATTACGTCGTTGCGGTCCCAGATCGACGCCGGGGTGTCGGCCATCCAGCTGTTTGACAGTTGGGCCGGAGCGCTCAGCCCACCGGTCTACGAACGATGCGTCCTGCCGTACAGCCGACGGGTGTTCGAAGGGGTGGTCGACACCGGCGTGCCCCGCATCCACTTCGGCGTGGGAACCGGTGAGATCCTTCCCCTGATGGCCGACGCCGGCTCCGACGTGGTCGGTGTGGACTGGCGGGTGCCGCTGGACGAGGCACGTCGTCGACTCGGGCCGGACGCCATCCTCCAGGGCAACCTCGACCCCGCGGTCTGTCTCGGTCCCCTCGAGGTCATCGAAGCCGAGGTGGCCGACGTCCTGGCCCGCAACGGTGGTCACCCCGGGCACGTGTTCAACCTCGGCCACGGCGTGCTTCCCGAGATCGACCCTGCCGTCCTGGAACGGGTCGTTTCTCAGGTCCACGCCTTTCCACTCGGGGCCTGATCAATGGTCAGCCGGATGCCTGAGCGACGGGTACCTGCACGTCAGATATTGGTGATCGGTGGCGGCATCACCGGCCTGACCGCCGGGTACCGACTAGCCGTCGACCACCCTGAGATCGACGTCACGGTGCTCGAGGCATCAGACCGGCCCGGTGGTTACCTGCGTACTGGGCCTCTGGACGACCCGATGCTGGACGGGCTGCCGATCGATGCCGGCGCCGATGCGTTCCTGGTTCGGGTGCCGTGGGCCCTGGACCTGTGCGTGGAACTCGGCATCGATAACGAGCTGGTCTCTCCGTCGGCCCGAAAGGCCTCGTTGTGGTTGGACGACGCCCTGTGGCCCATCCCGTCACCCAACGTTCTAGGCGTGCCACTCGACCCTCGAACGGTCGCCCCCGGGCTGCTGGCACCAGCCGACCTAGAACGGCTGGCCGGCGACGGCGTGCCCGACGTGCCTATCGGCGGCACCCTTGACGGCGCCCGTGGAACGAGCGGCGATCTCAGCGTCGGGGCGGTCATCCGGGCGTGTGTCGGTGACCGGGTGTTCGAACGGCTCGTGGATCCGATGCTCGGCGGGATCAACGCCGGACGGGCCGACGACCTGAGTTGCGCCGTCATGGCGCCCCAACTGCTGGCTCCTGCCCGATCCACCGAGGGCCTACTGGCCGGTCTACGGCGGACCGCGGCCGCTCCTGCCGCTCCGGTCTTCAACTCACCGGCGGCCGGGATGGAACGAATCGTCGAGGCCCTGGTGGCCGTCCTCGAGGATCGCCTCCGCACCGGATCTCCGGTCACCCGCCTGGATCGTGCACCTGACGGCGACACTTCTGATCGACAGGTCGCGGGCTGGGTAGCCACCACCGCGTCTGGGACCTATCGCGCCGACGCCGTGGTCCTCGCCGTCCCGGCCCACGTGGCCGCCACGCTTGTGGCTCCCCATAGCAGCGACGCCGGTCAGTTCCTTGCCGGCTGGCGCCACGCCTCGGTGGCGTTGGCCACCTTCGCCTTCGACCGGGCCGACCTCGAGGTTCCCGCCGACCAGAGCGGCTTCCTCGTTGGTCGGGCCACCAACCAGGGACCGAGCCCACTCATGACCGCCTGCTCGTTCGCCGGATCCAAGTGGGCCCATCTCGACCACCCGGAACGCACCGTGCTGCGGGTGTCGTGCGGTCGGATCGACGACAAGCGTCCCGCCGGGCTGACCGATGATGAACTAATCGCCGCGCTGCGGGCCGACCTGGCCACCACCCTGGGCGTCGAGGCGCCACCCACCGCCATCCGCCTCGAACGTTTCCCCGACTCGCTCGTGCAATTCCCGGTGGGTCACATCGACCGGATCACCGCCCTCGACAGCCTGCTGGACGACGCAACGCCCGGCCTATTGGTGACTGGAACCGTCCGCAACGGGGTGGGCATTCCGGCGTGCATCCGGTCGGGCACCGAGGCCGCCGAGGCAGCGGTAGCCGCAGCAACCAGATGAAATCCGGGCCTCTGGGCAGGCTCGCGGACGGCGACTGTGTGCCCGGACCGGGATTTCCTCCAAACCGCCGTGGTCCGGGGCCTCCGGCGTGGTTCGATGGAGGGATGTCCCCGGCGACCACCCCCGCACGCGACGCTGCCGACTCCCGCCCTGGCAGCGGCACCGAACACCCAGACGAACTCGGCCTCCTCGATGACGAGACCTCCGTGCACCTGTCAGTCGAGCGGACGTTCTGCTTCGCCGACCTCAGCGGCTTTACCCGCCTAACCGAGGAGAAGGGGCCCCACGAATCTGTCGAGATCCTCGAGGAGTTTCGTGCGATGTCCCGTCGAGTGGCGGCATGGCGGGGCGTACGGGTGGCCAAGTGGTTGGGCGACGGCGTGATGCTGGTCGGCACCGAACCAACGCCGACCATTGCCTGGGCTGGACATCTGATCGACCACTTCGCCACCGCCCGCAAGATCAACCTGCGGGTCGGGCTGGCCACCGGCGAGGCCCTGTTGTTCGAAGGCGACGACTACATCGGTAAGCCGGTGAACTTGGCAGCCAAACTCTGCGCGGTGGCAGCACCGGGCGAGATCCTGGCAAGCTGCGAGGTAGCCGACCTACCGTCGTGGATCCGCGTTGAGTCGGTCGACGACCTCAATATCCGTGGTGCGGGCACCTTCGGGGGCATCCAGCGCCTGGCCGTCGTGGCCCACTGACGTGACTACTCATTGACGGTTGATCGTGAAGTCTGGGTGCCCCGGGGGCTGGCCGCTGGGCTGCTGATCGCCGCGGCGGTCCCCCCGTGGGGATGGTGGCCGGCCGCCTTTATAGGGCTGGCCCTTCTGGATCGTCTGGTGGCCGACCGGCCGCTCTCATCGAGGTTCCGTCGGGGCCTGCTGGTAGGAGCAGCCTGGGCCTTCCCGTCAACGGTCTGGATGCTGGACCTGACCCCGGTCGGCTGGCTGGCCGCCGGCCTGCTTCACGCCGGATGGCTGGGCCTGGCCGCCGCCGCCGTCCCACCCGGGAGATGGCGACGCCTCGGCCTTGTCGGCACAGTGACCCTCGCCGAACTCGGCCGGTGGAGTGTGCCGTTCGGCGGTGCCCCGTTGGCCAGCATCGCGCTCGGACAGGCCGGTGGTCCGCTGGCACCGGTAGTCCGAATCGCCGGCCCCCTGCTGCTGGTGGCACTCACAGTGGCCGTCGGCATGGGCCTGTCGGTGCTGTTTGACGGGCGTCGGGCCGACGGTGCCTCGGCAGCCACCGGGGCCGTGGTCGTCGCCGTGCTGGCCGTAGCAGCCGTCCTGTCCGCCGTGGCTCCGACCGGCCGACCGGTGGGCACCCTTGACGTGGCCGTTGTCCAGGGCGGCGGACCTCAGCGCACACGGGCCACCCCGACCGGTGCCGCCCGTGTGTTCGCCAACCAGTTGGAGGCCAACCAGCAGGTGGCGACACCGGTCGACCTGGTGCTTTGGCCCGAAAACGTGGTCAACCCGGTGCCGCTGCCTACCTCCGGATGGCGTCTTGAGGACCGCCTCTACGCTGACGACGCCATGGCCGCCCTGACCGCCGAGGCGGCCCGCCTGGATGCCGTGCTGGTGCCTGGCTGGTTTCACCGGGCGGCCGACGATCCGACGGCCAACCGCAATTACCAGACGGCGATCGAGCCCGACGGCACGGTGGCCGACCGGTACGACAAGGTTCGCACGGTGCCGTTCGGTGAGTTCGTGCCCATGCGGGGGCTGGCCGAGTTCCTGGCCGCCGACATGCTTCCGTCGAGGGATCTCAGACCCGGGACGGGCCCAGCGGTGCTGGAGACTTCGATAGGGACCATGGGGGTGACCATCTCATGGGAGGTGTTCTTCGACCACCGGTCACGCGACGCGGTCCGCCACGGCGGCGAGGTCATCCTCAACCCGACCAACGGAGCCAGTTACTGGATGACCCACGTTCAGACTCAACAAGTGGCCTCGAGTCGTCTACGGGCGCTAGAGAACGGACGGTGGGTGCTCCAGGCCGCACCCACCGGATTCAGCGCGGTCGTGGACCCGCAGGGCCGGGTGCTGCAGCGCACGGCGGTCAGCGAACAGGCGGTGCTCCACCACCGAATCGAACGCCGGACCGGCCTGACGTGGGCTACTAGGGCAGGGGCGTGGCCAATGGCCATCCTGGCCCTGGCACTTTGGTCAGGCAGCCTGGTCGGCAGCCGATTCTCGACAGATCTCGCGTCAGCCAGGCGATCGAGCAACTGA
>DPMC01000164.1 GCA_003541675.1 Acidimicrobiaceae bacterium
GCACAGCCTCGTCTACACCCACGGGCACGTCGACCACGTGGGTGGCAGCGGGGCCTTCGTGGCCGACGCGCAGGGCCGAGGCGATCCCCGCCCCCGCTTTCTGGCCCATGAAGCGGTGCCGGCCCGTTTCGAGCGGTACCGGGCCACCAACGGCTGGAACCTGGCCATCAACCGTCGCCAGTTCGGGGGAATCAGGAACCCGGCCAATCTGGGCATCGGTGGTGATGGTCCGCGTTTCCTGACCGACGATGTGGCCGAACCCGACGAGACCTTCCGTGACCACATGTCGTTCACCGTCGGTGACCGCACCTTCGAGTTGCGCCATGCCCGCGGTGAAACCGACGATCATGCCTGGGGCTGGGATGCCGAACGTCGCACTGCCTGGACGGGGGACTTCACGTCGTGGGTGTTCCCCAACGCCGGAAACCCCCAGAAGGTCCAGCGCTACCCCATCGAATGGGCGGCCGCCATGCGCGACATGCTGGCCGTCGGAGTGGAGCGGGTATATCCGGCCCACGGGTTGCCCATCGTCGGTCGTGAACGCGTCGAGATCGTGCTGGGTGACATCGCTGAAGCGCTCGAGCACCTGGCGGGCCGGACGCTGGACCTGATGAACGAGGGTGCATCCATCGACGAGATCATCCACACGGTGCGGGTACCGGAGCATCTGGCTGACCGACCGTGGCTGGCTCCGCAGTACGACGAACCGGAGTTCGTGGTGCGAAACGTGTATCGGCAGTTCGGCGGTTGGTGGGATGGCAACGCGGCCAACCTGAAGCCGGCGCCGGAGGCCGCGGTGGCCGCCGAGGTGGTCGGCCTGGCTGGCTCGGTAGAGGCACTGGTGGACAGGGCGAAGGCTCTGGTCGAGGCTGGAGACGTCCGTTTGGCCTGTCATCTGGTGGAGATGGCCGTGGCGGCCGAACCGGAACACGAGGGGGCACAGCGGGCCCGGGCCGACGTCTACTGGCACCGGCGGGCCGCCGAACGGTCACTCATGTCCAAGGGCGTGTACGCGGCGGCGGCCCGTGAGTCCGAAGACGCCCTCGGTGAGGACGTGGCCGGGGATTCGATCGCGACGTCGATTCGGGGTTCCCTGGGTTGAGTTTCGACTCAGGCCCCGGCTGTGGTCGCTGTCTGGTCCCGGGTGGGATCAATCGAGGTGGAGAGCGCCGCGTCTCGGCAGCAGCGACTGGCTGTTGTCGGTGTGCAGCAGGCTGGCGGTAGCCAGCCCGGGTGCCGGGTCCAGTGCGCCGAGCGCAGACGCCAGGTGGGCCGCCGCACCGATGCCCACCGACCCCTCGAGTAGCGAGGTCACCACGACGGTCAGGCCGGCTTCGGAGGCGGTCCGGGCCGCAGCGGCGGTCACCAACGGTCCACCCATGGCGGACGGCTTGAGCACCACGACGTCGGCGCTGACCAGACTGATGGCCCGGTCGAGATCCTCCTGGGTGGTGATGGACTCATCCACGGCCAACGGGATCGGCGACGTGGCCCGGACGGCTGCCAGGGCGTCGAGACCGGACACCGGTTCCTCCACGAACTCGATCTCTAGGTCGGCGAGGCGTTCCAGATGACGGGGGGCCTCGTCGATCGTCCAACCACCGTTGGCGTCGATCCGTAGACGGGCGTCACCAATGGCGTCCCGGACGGCTTCCAAGCGGGCCAGGTCGGCCTCGAACAGACCGGCAGCGACCTTCACCTTGACCGTTCGGTGTCCGAGGGCGACGGCGGAAGCGGCGGCTGCCGCTGCCTCGTCTGGAGTGGCGCCAACCACCAGTTTCGAAACGGGCACGACGCCGGGACTCCCGGGAGCCAGCAGGTCATGGAGGGGCCGCTCGGCGGCTTTCGCGGCGAGATCCAGCAGGGCTCCGTCGATGGCGGCCCGAGCGGTTGGACTCCCCGTGGGTTCGGCGCCGTCGTCGGCCCAGCGCCGGAGCGCCCGTTCCGCCCCGTCGACGGTCTCGGGGGTGAAGGCGGTCAGCGGGGCGGCTTCACCGCGGCCGGTACGTCCCTCGGCGTCGACCAGCGTCAGCACCACGACGTTGCGCTGACTGATGGTGCCGTGGGCGGTCACCATGGGGGAGCGGTAGGCCAACGCCACCCGGTCGACCCCGATCTCCCTGACGTCCGGAGGTTCGAGGCCGGTGAAATCCGTGATCATTGCCCGTCGACCTCGTCGAGCATCTCCCGTATGGCAGCCACCACGTGGTCGGGGTGCTCGAGGTGGGCTGCGTGCCCGGCCTCGGGGACCACCTCAATGGCTGACCGCACCAACCCGGCGGCCATGCGCATGGCGACGGCTCTGAATTTTGGGTCCTCGTCGCCTACCAGCAGGAGGACTGGCACATCGATGCCCGCCAGGTGGTGCCAGTACGACGGCTGGGCGCCCGTGCCGGAGCCTCGGAGGCTGGCGGCTAGTCCGTCTGGATCGTTGGTCAGTCGCTGGGCCCGGGCGTCGGCCAGCGAGTCGGTGCCGAGACGTTTCTGGCTGGCGAACAGCGGGCTAGCCATCCACCGGTCGACGAAGGCGGGAAGGCCCTGTTCCAGAAGGTCGTCGGCCAGTTCGTCGTCGGCTCGTCGGCGTGCCGCCCGTTCTACGGGATCTGACAATCCTGGGGACGCCCCGATCAGAGAGAGGGAGGTCACCTGTTCGGGGTGTCGGATCGCCAGGCCGAGGGCCACCCGTCCACCCATGGAGTAGCCGACCAGGTGGGTCGGTCCAAGGTTGTGCTGGTCGATCACCTGGGCCACGGCGTCGACGGTGTGTTCGAACCCGTAGGTCTGGGCGTCGTCGGTGGAGCGGACGGCAGTGCTACGGCCATGGCCCGGTAGATCGACCACCGCCACCGACCGGGTGTCAGACAGCGGTCGGGCCAGGGGCCACATGGTGATTGTCGAACCGGTGAAACCGTGGAGGACCAGGATCGGGCGGCCTTCGGCATCTCCGTCGGAAGGTCCCTCGAATTCGACGTGGAGTCCCAGCTCGTCGGTCATCCAATCGCCTCTGGGCCTCGGAGCGCACGGTCGGCCACCCGGGCGGCTTCGCGGTGGAGTTCGACGTTGGTGGTGGCATCGGTTCGAACGTGGACGAGGTGCAGGCCCGGTGCGCCCACCGACCGGATTAGTGCGTCCTCCAGCGTCGGTCGATCCGCCGGTTGGTGGAGGGTGGCGCCAGCCAGACGGGCCGCGTGGCTGAGGTCCAGTCCATGGGGCGTGTGGAAGAGGCGCTGGTGGTCGACGTGCTCCCGTTCGACGATGGGAAGGAAGGAGAAGATTCCGCCTCCGTTGTTGTCGACGATGACCACCGTCAGGTCGACACCTAGGCGTCGGGTTGCAGTGAGTCCACCAAGGTCGTGGAGCACGGTGAGGTCGCCGGCCAACAGCACCGTCGGGGTGCTCGAGCCGGCTGCCAGGCCGATGGCCGTGGAGACCTGTCCGTCGATGCCGTTGGCGCCCCGGTTGCCGCGGACCGACCACTCCCGCTGATCGACGGGCAGGAAGGCGTCGAGGTCGCGTAGCGGCATGGAGTTGCCCACCACCAGTGTGACCGCGTCGGGCAGGGCGTCGTCAAGGGCGGCCACCACGCCGGGCTCGTCGAACGGAGCATCGGCCACGAGAGTTGCCACGGCGGACGCGGCGGTCGCCTCGGCATTCAGCCAGGTGCCCATCCAGGTGTCTGGCTGGATCTCGGTCCGGTCGTCATCGGTGAAATGTCTGAGGAGGTGCCCGGCTAGACGACCCGGCTCGGCTTCCACCCGGTCGGTGATCCGGCGCGCAGCATCCGGGAAGCGCCCGAGGTGGTCGACGGCGACAATGCGGTCGGCTCCCACCCGGTCCAGCCACAGGCGGTAGCCCTTGCTGGTCGGCATAGCCCCCAGTTGGACGACCACGTCGGGGCGGTGGTCGTCGGCCCACGAGGAGCGTAGGAGGTGGTCGCCGGTGGCCAGCACAGGGGCGTCGGCGACGTGGCCGCCGCGGCGGACACCGGACACAGGGTCAGCGAGGATCGGCCATCCCGTCCGGCGGGCCAGCTTGGCCAGGGCGACGAGGCCGGCGGGCGAGGGGTCCATGGGGCCGGCCACGATGAGGCCCCGCTCGGGACGGTCGTCGCCGGCCACCAACTCGTCAAGGCAGCCTGCCTCGATGGGCACCCGGTCGGGAGGGAGGGGAAGCAACCCAACAGAGGTCAGGCCAGTCTGTGAAGGATCGCCCGAGGGGGGCTCCAGCGGTTCGCGTAGCGGCACGTTGAGGTGCACCGGGCCAGGGGCCGGCCGGGTTGCTCGCACCACGGCCTGATGTGCCACTGATGCCGCCTCGCCGGCCGGTTCGCTTCCGGCCACCGCGGTGGTCGTTGCCCAACGCACATGGGTCCCGTAGATACCGTCCTGGTCAATGGTCTGGGGAGCGCCGACGCCCTGCAACTCGGCCGGTCGGTCGCTGGTTAGGACAATGAGCGGCACCCCGGAATGAAAGGCTTCGATGACTGCCGGCAGGTAGTTGGCTGCTGCGGTTCCCGAGGTGCACAGCAGGGCTACCGGGCGGTCGGTGGCCCGGGCCAAGCCCAGGGCGAAGAACCCACCGGAGCGTTCGTCAAGGTGCATCGACATCTCGAGCCCGGGGGTGCGGTCGGCGGCCACCGTCATCGGTGTGGACCGTGATCCTGGCGATGCGGCGACGTGGTTCACCCCGCATTCGACCAACTGGGCGAACAGGGCGCGGCACCAGGCCTGGACTGCGACCGGGTCGGCGGCCGGGAGGCGGGTCATGGCGTGGCCCCCATCGCCCCGGGTTCAGCGCTGACGGATGGCGGAGTAGCCAGCACGAGTCCAAGGAGGGTCCGCAACTTCACGTCGGTTTCGGCTAGCTCGCGGTCGGGATCCGAGCCGGCCACCACGCCGGCGCCCGCGTACAACGTGGTCCCCTGATCGTGGACGAGGCCGGTCCGCAGGGCCACCCGGAACTCGCCGTCACCCGATGCATCCATCCAGCCCACCGGGCTGGCGAACCATCCCCGTTCCATGCCCTCGTGGGCGGCCCGGAGGTGGGCGGCCTGGCCGCCGGGATGGCCGGCCACCGCCGGTGTGGGGTGGAGGGCGCCCACCAGGTCCAGCAGTCCTACGCCGGCGGGAAGTTCAGCGTCGATCGGCGTATGGAGGTGCTGAATGCCGTGCAGTCGGAGCAGAGTCGGATTCCGTGGGTGGCGGTCGGCCACGCCGAGGCCGTCCAACGCCCGGTCGACGGCCTCGACGACTACGTCGTGTTCGGCGCGTTCCTTAGGGCTGGTCAGCAGGCCCTGGCCGAGGGCGGCGTCGATCGCCGGGTCAGCATCTCGTGGCGCAGACCCGGCGAGCGCCGCGGTGTGGAGGTGTCCGACGTGCACGGCGGCCAGACGTTCTGGGGTGGCCCCGATGAAGATCGTGTCGGCTCCAGCTGGTCGTACAGCCAGCGTGGCGCACGCCGGATAGGTGTCACGCAGGCCGGCCAGCAGCGGTGAGGTTTCGGGCCGGTGGTCGACGTGGATGGATCGACATGGCACGGCCTTGGCGAGGTCACCACGGTCGATGGCGGCTAGCGCCAGACGAACCAGTTGGCGGTAGTGCTCGCGGGCTTCCGGGCTGGCGTGTTCCGCTGGGTCCACCAGTTCTGCCGGTGTGGGAATCGGGGCGTCGAGCAGCGGGGTGGGCCGGTCGTGGTTGTCGATACGGGTCACCCAGGTGCGGTCGGCGCGACGTACCACCTGGACAGCGGGTAGGACGAGCCGGCCGGCTCCAAACGCCGTCCAGGGGCTGGGTTCTCTGAAAGGAACGGCTGCTTCAGGAAGGTGCTCGTCAAAGGCGAAGCCACCGGCGATCCTTGGAGGTGGGGCGCCGTCTGGGGCCCGCAGGTGGACGGATTCCCAGAGTCGAGCGGCAGCCTCGGCGGCATCTAGAAACCGGGAGTCACCGTCGAGTTCGAGCACGGCTGCCGAACCGAGGCCGACCCACGAGGTGTCGTCGTCAGGGACCTCCCAGAACCACGCCTCGTCGTCGCTTGGAGCCACGGTCAGCCAGGCCAGCGGGTCGGTGGCCGGTCCGGTGTGGACCTCGACGGTGGTGGCCCGTATCGGCCCTGCAAAGGGCGTCGGGTTGGCGGTCAACGCCATCGGACGTCCACCTCCAGCCGGTCGGCATCGGCAGCCAGGAGGGCGTCGGCCAGCCCGGTCCCCGCGTCGGTTCCCGCCCGCTCGCGGGCCCGGGTCACCAACGTCCTGTGGAAGTGCTGGGCCACCAGACGGGTGACGGCTGGCAGCAACGAGCGGACCACTTCGACCAGGTCCTGGGTTGCATCAGTCCGTTCTCCGGTAACGGTTGTTCCGTGGTGGACGTGGCGTTCGAAGAGGTCGACGGCACGCTCGGCCACCTCGTCGACGTTGGCACCGTGGTCGGCGGCCAGGGCAACCAACTCGTCGAGTGGGACGCCGGCAGCGCTGATGGCCAGACCGGCCCGCACCATCGAGACCGCACCCTCGTCGAATCGGGGATCGGGGTCTGTGGTGAGGGGCGCGAGGAGACCGTTGTCGACCAATAGGGCAATGAGCCCCTCAGGAACCCCGGCCTGCCCGGCCACCTCGGAGCGCGAGAGGCTGCGATCCAGAGCATCGTCGGCCAGGCGACGGAGCTCGTCGACGGCTCCGCTGGGAGATGACTCGGAGCTGAGCACACCGATCTGGGCCAAGGTGAATCCGTCCTCGGCCAGGCGACGGATCTCGGCCAGTCGGGCCACGTGGTGGTCGGAATAGACAGCTCGTCGTCCATTGCGGACCGGCGGAGCCAACAGGCCGAGGCGCTGGTAGTACCGCACGGTGTCGATGCTCAGGCCAGCGGTCGCCGCCACCTCGTCGACAGCCAAACCGGCAGGAGGGTTCCCGTTTTCAGCGTCCACGTCGGCCACGGACCCATTCTAGAAGTGATTACTCTGAGTGTCGATGCTCGCACTGTAAAATTGGATCTTCCGAGCTTCCGGGTCGTCGCCCACCGGGTCGTGGATGCCACGATGAGGGCATGGAAGCCCGACCGGAGACGTCAACGCCGATCGACTACATCGCCCTGACCCGCGACCGGTACGACCTCCTGGGCTACCCCCCGTACCAGTGGGCCAAGTTGGCCGATACGCCGCCGTGGACGCCGCTGACCCGACCCCTCGCCGAGTCGACGGTGGCCCTAATCGGATCAGGCGGCGCCTATCGCGAGGGACAGACGGCCTTCCACTGGAAGGACGACACCGGTGTCCGGCGTATCCCATCGGCCGATCCGGCCACCGACATCCGGGTCACCCACTTCGCCTACGACCTCGAGCCGGCCCGCGAGGACCCGAACATCGTGTTCCCCGTGGACCGGCTTCGCGACCTGGTCGACGAGGGCGTGATCGGCGGCTTGGCTCCCACGGCACTGGGGTGCATGGGTGGCATCTACTCCGTCCGTCGGGCCACCGAGGAACTGGCCCCAGCCGTTGTTGCTGAGATTACGGCCATGGACGTCGACCTGGCCCTGCTGGTGCCCGTCTGACCGGTCTGTCACCAGACCGTGGGTCTGGTAGCGAGGGCATTGGAGGCTGCCGGCGTGCCGACCTTGTGCCTGACGTCGGCGTACAGCATCACCGCGTCGGTGAACCCGCCGAGGGCCGCTTTCTCGGACCTGCCGCTGGGCCATACCGTCGGTCGGCCCCACCAACCGGAGTTCCAACGCGACTTGCTGCGTCGGGCACTGAACGCGGCAGTCAACATGGACGCCCCGGGGACCATTGCCACCACCGGCGTGACCTGGGACCGCGACGGCTCCTGGAAGCAGCGGGCCACGCCCACCGGGATGGAGTCCGAGGAGGATGCGTCGAGGGACGGCGACCCGGGAGACTCCCGCAACGTCCGCGTCGACACCCCGCAGTACCAGTACGAGTCCGACCGGCTGGCCGCCGGATCGGGTTCGTGATTCCCGTTTACTGACCAACTTTGCTGACTCCCAGTCCCGGAGGAATCCCATGCCCGTCGCTTCCGACCTGCAACCACTGTTGGATGTCATCGCCAATCGGCGGGATCCCGATGGCCCCATCGATGTCGAGGAACTCCG
>DPMC01000088.1 GCA_003541675.1 Acidimicrobiaceae bacterium
TAGTTGACGCAGACGTCGCCGAAGTCGACCGGGGTGACCCGGTGCGAGGCATCGAGTTGGAGTTCATCAGGCACGCCGGACAGTGCCGACGACTCGTAGGACTCGAACAGGTCGGCGTCCAGCGCCCGCTGTAGGAAGGTGTTGTCAACGCCGAACATGACATCGCCCAGCGGATCGCCGACCGTCAGGATGGCCGAGGAGACCATCTGGCCCGTATCACCGGCCGTCTGGAGGACGACCTGGATGCCGGTGGCCTCGGTAAAGGCGGCCAACGTTCCCTCCGACACCCAGAACGAGTCATGGGCAATGAGGGTGACCAGCCCCGTCGGAGCGGTGTTGGCCGGTGCCTCGACGACGACTGGCCCACCGGAGGTGATGGGAACGGTGGTGGAGGCGCCGTCGCCCCCACAGGAGGTGGCTCCGATGAGAACCGTCGCGGCAAGGCCGACCGCCGAGTACACGGATCGGGATCGCAACATGGGATCTCCCTTCGCCGGCATTATCCGGAGCAGGTTCAGGTCGGGTCGACAGTGCCCCCGTTGGAACAACGGCCACTGCCCTCTCAGCCCGGCACAAGGCCCGAGCTCCCCGGTCGATTGTCGACGGTGAGGCTAGCCCCGGGCCGCCGATCCCCTGATCACGCGAGGTCGACGGTCGCCACGGCCCGGATATCGGCCGATGAGGCCCCCAGGTGGATTCGGTGGATACCCGAATCGACCACCCAGCCGGCCTCGGTCCGTCGCTCCGCACCGGCCCCGGCGGCGACCGGGGCCGCATCGGCCAGGTCGGCGTACGACGGGTCGCCCGGATCCCAGTAGGTGAAGGCCCGATGGTCCAGAACCAGCTCGACCTCCCGCTCCTCGCCCGGCTCCAGTCTGACCTTGGCCAGGCCCCGGAGCTCGCGTGCCGGTCGGGACAGGCGGGGGGCGTCACACCCCACGTAGGCCTGCACCACCTCCGAACCCGCCCGGTCGCCCACGTTGCGCACAGCCACGGTTACCACCACCGGGCGGCCCGTCTCCAGATCAGCCACCGTGTCGGGGGCATCCACCGTTGGTGTCCCCCACTCAAACCGGGTATAGGACAGCCCGTGTCCGAAAGGGAAGGCCACGTCAATGTCACGGGCCTCGTACCACCGGTAGCCGGTGAACAACCCCTCGGTGTAGACAACCCGTCCGTTCTCACCCGGGTAGTGGAGATAGGCCGGCGTGTCGGCCAGGCGGTGGGGCACGGTGGTCGGGAGACGCCCCGACGGCTCGTCGTCACCCACCAGGACGTCGACCAGCGCATCGGCCATTTCCTGGCCGCCGAACCATGTGGCCAGCACGGCCGGTGCGTTCTCGGCCCAGTCGCTGGTCACCACCGAACCGGCGTTGACCACCACCACGGTGCGCGGGTTGGCAGCGCATACCCGACGGATCAGCTCGGGCTGGTCGCCGGGCAGGTCCATCGACTCACGGTCGCGCCCCTCGGTCTCCCAGTCCAGATTGGTGCCCACCACCAGAACCACGACGTCGGCGTCGCCCGCCGCGGCGACCGCCCGGTCCATGAGGTCGTCGGCCACCGGGGTCCGCAGGCCTAGCTTCACCCCTCCCAGGAAGGCCGCACCCTCGGCGGTCCACTCGATGACGACGTCTACCGGTTGACCCGCGGCCAGCATCACCGCAGCAGTCCGCTCGGCGCTTCCGAAACCGAAGAACTCGTCGCCGGGGCCCATGGGATCGTCCACGCCGTCGATCACCACCACACCGTCGACCAGCAGGCGGGCCCGCCCGCTCTGCACGAGGGCCAGCACATGTTCGCCGTCGACCACCGGCGTGAACCGGGTGGTGGCCCGGAACGAGCACTCCCGCAGGTCGGTGACTCCCGGGGCGGCATCGAAGTGCAGGATTCGTCCATCCCGAAACGTCCTGGTGCCGACCACCGGTCCGGATCGGTCCATGGTGTCGAAGTACTCGACGTCGAAACCCCGCTCTCCACCAGCCGTGGCCGTGGCCCGGCCGCCCAGCGGTTGGGCCGAGCGTTCGGTGATCGCCCCCAACTCGTGGACGACCTCCATCCGATCGCCGAGGCGATCCACGATGGCGTCCAGCGGTGCCGTCATGTGCTGGGCCACCAGGGCGGCCGATCCGCCTCCCATGATCATGGCCGTGGCCGCGTTGGGGCCGATGACGGCCAGACGGTCTATCCCCGACGGGTCCAGCGGCAGTAGGGCTCCGACTGTCGGGTCGTCTCCCACCGGTTCATTTCTCAGCAGCACGAACCCCTCAGCGGCCGCCCGACGGACCAGCGTCCGATGCGTCGGCTCGTCCAGTTCCCGTTCCGGTCGGTCGTGGGGTTCGCCCACCGCACCGGTGCGCTGCATGAGCCGCAATAGGCGTCGAACCGCGTCGTCGATCGTGGCCTCGGCAACCTCGCCGGACGTCACGGCCTTCACCAGGCGCTCCCCGTACCAACGGGGTGGTCCGGGCATCTCCAGATCCAAACCAGCCGACGCCGAGGCGGCCGTCGACTTTGCGCCGAACCAGTCTGATACCACGATCCCGTCGAAGTCCCATTCGCCGCGCAACACCGTGGTCAGGAGGTGATGGTGCTCCGCTGCGTACGTCCCGTTGATCCGGTTGTAGGACGACATCACGCCCCACGCCCCTCCCTCGGTGACCGCCATCTCGAAGGGACGTAACGACACCTCCCGCAGAGTCCGGTCGTCGACCTCCGACGAGATGGTGGTCCGCTCAAACTCGGAATCGTTGGCCACGAAGTGCTTGACCGTGGTGGCCACCCCGCCGCTCTGCACGCCGCGGATGTAACCAGAGGCGATCTTCCCGGTCAGCACCGGATCTTCGGACATGCACTCAAAGCTCCGCCCGCCCAGCGGCGTGCGGTGCAGGTTCACCGTGGGGGCCAGTAGCACGTGGCTGCCCCGGGCCCGCGTCTCGGCGGCCAGTGCACCACCCAACTCCTCGACCAGGTCGGGGTTCCAAGTAGCACCCAGTGCCGTGCCGCACGGGATGCACAGCGCTGGAATGCCGGTGCCCAGCAGGCCGGTGCCCCGGGCCCCCGCCGGCCCGTCGCACACCTTCAGCGCTGGGAGGCCGAGGCGCTCCACCGGGCGCACCGACCACAGGTCGCGCCCCGACATGAGGTCGACCTTCTCATCCAGCGTCAGATCGGCCAGCACGCCCTCGATCCAGACCGGTCCGTCATCAGCCGATCCGTGGTTCGACGATCCGTCGTTCGGCACCTGGTGCTCCATGGTGGGTTCCTCCCTGCCGGAATCTTCTTCCCTGGTGGGATCGTCCCCCACCGGAGCCGTCCACGCCTGTTCGGGTCGACAGCAAAAATCTGACACTCCGTCAGGAAACGGCGGATACCGAGGGTTAGCCTCGTCGCATGTACGACCTCCTGATCCACGGCGGCACCGTGGTGGACGGCACTGGTGCCCCGGGGACCCGGGCCGATGTGGCGGTTACCGACGGCCGAATCAGCGCCATTGGCGATCTCACCGAATCTGACGGCTCGCTCCCCGAGGCCGCCGAGGTCCACAACGCCACCGGCCGCATCGTGTGCCCAGGCTTCGTCGACCCCCACACCCACTACGACGCCCAGTTGTTCTGGGACCCCTACGCCACGCCATCGAGCCAGCACGGCATCACCAGCATGGTCATGGGCAACTGTGGCTTCACCATCGCCCCGATCGGTGACCAGTCCGACGCCGACTACCTCGCCGCCATGCTCGTCAAGGTAGAAGGCATGTCGCCGGCCGCCTTGGCCGAGGGCCTCGACTGGAACTGGCGGACGTTCGGCGAGTTCCTCGACCGCTTCGAGGGAAACCTCGGGGTGAACGTGGCCGGCATGGTCGGCCACAGCGCCATCCGGCGCACCGTTATGAAGGACGACGCCACCAGCCGC
>DPMC01000175.1:0-1832 GCA_003541675.1 Acidimicrobiaceae bacterium
TAGCCAGAGATCCCCGAGCACCACACCGTCGACCGCTGGTTCCTCGACTACCACCGTGGTGGTGAGTACCGAATCGGGACCCAGGACGTGTAAGGCGGCGATAGCGGTCAATAGCTTTTGGGTACTGGCCGGGGCCATGGGTGTCGACGACTCCAGAGAAACGAGGTCTAAGCCGTGCTCAGCCACCGCAAGGCATGTCCCTGATGGAAGGGCCTCCACCGGGGCGACGAGTTCTTCACGGAGGCGCCGTTCCGCGGTGGGTGACTGCAGGAACTCCGGAATCCTCCGCACGGACAGCGCCGGGGTATCCACCGATGCAGGCGACCTTGCGGGGGGAACGATCTCGGAGGCCGCTATGGCACGGTTTGTTCTCTGGGCCTGGAAGGCGGACAACACAGTGATGGTGAGCAGCAGGAGTGGGAGTACGAAGCGCCGGTTCACGGAGCAGCATGCTACGACTCGAACCCTTGAGCGACGGGGCGCTCTTTGAGCTGGTTATCAGGAGCGCCAGACATCGTTCCGAGATCCTGACGTCCTAGGTTCACCGTATGCAGATCCTCGCCGCACTCTTCTTCGAGGGCATCGACCTCCGGTCGGTGGCCGGCGGAGCGACCCATATCGACCTGACCGGCATCCAGTTCAGCGCCTCTTCCCCCACGGAGCCACCGGTCTCCTGGGCCCCGCACCTGATAGTGGTCGTGCGCTGCCCCGATGACCACAGCGGCCAGGGCGTACTGGAGGTGGTCTTCAGCCGTGACGGCGAACAGGTGGCCCGTAATGTCCAGCCACTATCGGTGGAACCCGGCCGCTTCGGCTATCGCTTGGTCCGGGCAGAATTGGAGTTCGCGGAGTTCGGGACCGTCGAGGCGGCGTGTCGGGTCGACCAGGGACCGGCCACCGTCGTGCCCTTCACCCTGCTCCCCCCTCCCGGCCCCTCGGCCTGAGTTCCATGGGCTCATACGCCACTGTGGTTAGCCAGCACCCAGACACAGCGGTTGCCGTAGCCGAGGTGATCGGCCAGAGCCTCGAGCGCATCGGAAGTCAACCGGGCCTGGCGATCCTTTTCGCTTCTGGTGCACATGCCGGCGAGGCACCCCGCATCGCTAGAGCCGTCCGACATGGTCTCTCCCCGACCGTCCTCCTTGGTTGCACAGCAGGTGGAACACTGGCAAACCGCCAGGAGATCGAAGAGGGCCCATCCATTGTTCTGTTCACGGCCCAGATCGACGGTACGCGCCCACTTCGCCTCGACAGTCCCCGCCTTCCCGACGACCTGCCCACCGGAAGTGCCGTCGTACTGATGGGTGACCCATTTAGCTTCGATGCTGCGACGCTCGCAGCATCGGTGCGTCCGGACCTCACCGTGGTGGGGGGATTGGCATCAGCTTCGGCCCGTCCAGGTGGAAACCACCTCATCTTGAATGACGCCACGTTCACCACTGGTGCGGTAGCCCTTGTCTTACCCGTAGGTATCGATGCTCGGGCCGTGGTGGCCACTGGGTGCCGGCCTGTCGGCGACCCCATGGTGGTGACCGACTCCGAGGGCAATCGCATTCTGAGCCTGGCAGGGCGACCAGCCCTGGAACGCCTCGCCAGGTTGATCTCCTCAGCGGACGAGGCGGACGCCGATCGGATCCGGCGGGGGGTCCACCTGGGGGTCGTCTTCGACGAGCACCGCGAGGAGTTCGGCGCCGGGGACTTCCTCATCCGATCGATAGTCGGGACGGACAAGGCCGCTGGTGCCCTCGTCGTAAGCGACATCGTTCCAATCGGGACCACAGTGCAGTTTCAGATCCGGGACGCCGAGGCGGCCAGCGCCGACCTCGAAGATC
>DPMC01000175.1:2252-6029 GCA_003541675.1 Acidimicrobiaceae bacterium
CACCTGGTCGACAGGCTCGACACCACAGCTGTAGCCGGCATGTCGTGTGCCGGTGAGATCGGACCCATCGGAAGCGTCCACCACATGCATGGCTTCACGGCTTCGGTCCTGCTCCTCGACGCGGTCGCCGAGGGGACCTGAGGCCGCGGATAAGGTCCGGACCGATCCATTCCAGCAGGGCCTCCGCGGCCGAAGGTGAGAGTGATGACGGGCGCTCCAGAGCAAGCGATTGACGACGAACGTCGAGCCATCGACGTGGTTCGGAGTCTGGCCATGGACGCGCCCCACGCCGCTCGTTCGGGGCATCAGGGGACCGCCATGGCCCTGGCCCCGCTAGCCCACGTGCTGTGGACCCGAGTCCTGACCTACGACGCAGACGATCCGTCGTGGCCCGACCGTGACCGGTTCATCCTTTCGGCCGGCCACGCATCGATCCTGTTGTACTCGATGCTGCACCTAACTGGTCACGGCCTGACTCTTGATGACCTCCGCGAGTTCCGCCAATGGGGGTCGGCAACACCTGGCCATCCCGAGGTCGGACATACGGCCGGTGTCGAGGTCACTACCGGCCCTCTCGGTCAGGGCATTGCCAACGGCGTCGGCATGGCTATTGCAGAGCGCAACCTCCGGGCCCGCTTCGGAGCGGAGTTGACCGACCACCACACCTTCGTGGTTTGTGGAGACGGGGACCTGGCAGAGGGCATCAGTCACGAGGCAGCATCCCTCGCCGGCCACCTGGGCCTCGGTCGCCTGATAGCCGTGTACGACGACAACCACGTGACCATCGACGGGCCGACCGAACTGGCCCTGTCCGATGATGCTCCGGCTCGCTTCCGCTCCTACGGATGGCATGTCATCGATTTAGGGGAGGCTGCCGAGGACCTCGACGCCATGGAGGGCGGCATCCGTGCCGCCATGGCCGTCGACGACCGTCCCTCACTTGTAGTACTGCGGAGCCACATTGGTCATCCGTCGCCCGACGTAGACACCTCGGCGGTGCATGGCTACTCCCTCACCGATGACGCCATCAGCGAGACCAAACAGCGCATGGGCCTACCCGACGAGCCCTTCCACGTACCCGATGACGTGGCGAGTTTGTATCGGGCGGCAGGGCGCCGGGGTGCCGGCGTTCGGACCGAATGGAAAGCCCGTCTGGCCGCAAGTGGCATCGACCGCTCCGTGTGGAACGCCGCGTGGGCTGGCGGAGGCGTCGACGGCTGGGCCGATGCCCTCCCCACGTGGGAGGTAGGCACTGCAGTGGCTACCCGGAAGGCCGGCAACGCCTGTCTTCAGGCCCTTCTCGACGTGGTCCCCGGTCTGATCGGTGGCGGTGCAGACCTAACCGGAAACACCGGCACCACGATTTCGGGCCACGGAGTCCAGGGGCCAGAGTGCCCCGAGGGGCGTCAGCTCTTCTTCGGGGTGCGGGAGCACGCGATGGGCGCCATCTGCAACGGCCTGGCCCTCCACGGTGGAATGCTCCCGGTCAACGGCACGTTCCTCGTGTTTAGCGACTACATGCGAGGCGCCGTGCGTCTGGCCGCCCTCTCGGGAGCAAAGAACATCTTTATCTGGAGCCACGACTCGGTGGGCGTCGGCGAGGACGGACCCACCCACCAGCCGGTCGAGCACGCTGCAGCCCTGCGGACCATCCCGGACCTTCGGGTGATCCGTCCCGCCGATGCCAACGAGACCGCCGGAGCTTGGCGGACGATCGTCGATGGGGCCGGCCCGGCTGCCCTTCTCCTGACCCGCCAGGACGTACCGGTGCTTCCCGGCACCGGCGATCACGCGGCGGTGGCCAGGGGCGGCTACGTACTGGCTGAGCCCGAGGGTACACCCGAGGTCATCTTGATCGGGACCGGTAGCGAGGTCTCCGTGGCGATGGATGCCGCTCACACCCTGACGGCGGCCGGTCGATCCGTGCGAGTCGTGTCGATGCCCTGCATGGAGGACTTCGCCAACCAGGACAGCGCTTACCGGAACTCAGTGTTACCTGGTGGCGTCCCCACCTTGTCGATAGAGGCTGGTGTGACGTTTGGCTGGGACCGCTGGGCCGACCGCTGCATCGGCATTGACCGCTTCGGCGCCTCAGCGCCCGGCGGACGGGTGATAGCCGAGTTGGGCATCACCGCTGAGGCCCTGGTCGCCGCCGCCACCGAACTGCTTTCCACCTAGCCCGCCCGATACCAGGGAGTTCCGATGACCCGACTGCACGACCTCCACGCTGAACAAGGCCAGAGCCCCTGGCTAGACAACCTCCGACGGGGGTGGATCACCTCGGGCGAGCTCCGTCGTTGGGTGGATCGCGGTGTGCGGGGAATCACTTCCAACCCTTCCATCTTCCAGAAGGCCATGACGGGCACCGATGCCTACGACGAACAGCTACGTGGTCTGGTCGATGACGGTTCGTCGATCGTGGAGAGTTACTGGGCCCTTGTCGTCCGCGACATCCTTGACGCCTTGGACATCCTCCGTCCGGTCTACGACGAGTCCGACGGCGTCGACGGCTACGTCTCCGTTGAGGTGGACCCGACACTGGCTCCGGACACCGAGGGCACCATCGCCGCTGCCCGGGCGCTCGACGAGCGGATCAACCGTCCGAACCTATACGTCAAAATCCCAGCCACTGCCGAGGGGATTCCGGCTATCCGCCAGATGATCTCTGAAGGCCGGAGCGTGAATGTGACCCTCATCTTCTCCCTAGACCGATACGCCGACGTCATGGAGGCCTACGTGTCTGGACTCGAAGGGTGTCTCGGCGATCTGTCGAGCGTCTCGTCAGTCGCCTCGTTCTTTATCAGCCGAACCGACAACGAGGTCGACCGTCGACTAGATGCCATCGGCACTGACGATGCCCTCGGACTGCGGGGTCGGGCCGCCGTGGCCCAGGGCCAAGTGGCCTACGACATGTTCCAAAAGGTGTTCAGCGGCCAGCGTTGGGATGCCCTGGCCGCTCGTGGTGCCCGCGTGCAGCGACCCCTCTGGGCATCTACCTCGACCAAGAATCCCACCTATCCCGACACGCTCTACGTCGACACCCTCATAGGACCCAACACCGTCAACACGCTGCCTGACGCCACGTTGGAAGCCTTTGAGCACCACGGCACGGTGGCCCGGACCGTAGATGCCGATCCGGCGGCCGCGCATGGTGTCCTGCGCGACGTAGCGACTGCCGGGGTGGATCTCGACGACGTGGCCCGAGTTCTAGAGGACGAGGGCGTCTCGGCCTTCGTGAAGTCGTTCGATGAACTACTGGGCAGCCTCGGCGAGAAGGTCGACGGCTTCTGAACAGGACGTCGGGCCGGGTCCGTTGCTTTTTGCAACGGACTGCTACTGTCAGCCGATGCCATCAGCCATTCACGCAGAAGCGAATCCGAACGGCATCGCCCATGAACCAGAATGCTCGATCGCTGCCACGCTCGAGGCGGTCGGCGATCGTTGGACATTGCTCATCCTACGAGACCTCTTCCGGGGGGTTCGCCGGTTCGAGGCCCTCCACCGCGACCTGGGCATTGCACGGAACCTCCTGACTGATCGGCTTCACCGGCTGGCCGGACTGGGCATCGTCCATCGGGTGCCCTACCAGGACCGGCCCGTACGCCACGAATACCGGCTGACCACCAAGGGCGCCGACCTCTCCCCCGCGTTGGTGGCCCTCATGCATTGGGGAGACCGCTGGTACGCCGAAGACGGACCGCCGACGCTCCTCATCCACGACACCTGTGGAACCCCACTCGACCAGGCAGTGTCCTGTCCCGAATGCGACGAAACCGT
>DPMC01000272.1 GCA_003541675.1 Acidimicrobiaceae bacterium
GACCTGGTCATTGAATATCCGTTCACACGGACCACCGGACCGGTGGTGGGGGCCTTCATGACCGGCCTGCGTGACGGTCGGATCGTGGGCTCACGTCGCGCCGACGGACGGGTCTTCGTGCCGCCCGCCGAGGTCGATCCTGAGACCGGTGACGCCATTGTCGAAATGGTCGAGGTTTCATCGGCCGGTGTGGTCGAGACGTGGACGTGGGTGGATCCGCCCCGACCCGGCTCACCGTGGGAGGTGCCTCACGGGCTGGCCCTCATCCGAATGGACGGGGCCGATACGCCGATGCTCCACGGGGTGCTCGTGGACTCGGTGGATGACATGGCCACCGGCATGCGGGTCGAGGCCGTCTGGCGAGACGAACGGGTCGGTCACATCACCGACCTCGTGGGGTTCGCGCCCGAGGGAACCGACACCAAAGTCGAGTTGGCTGCCGGGGAAACCGCGTTGACGGTTGGTGCCGCAGTGGCCGGGGAACCCGTCCGATCCATCAGGACGCCCATCCGTCTCGAATACGACTTCATCCCCAGCGCGGCGGCTCAGGAGTACCTCCGCGCCTATGCCGACAAGCGAATTCTTGGCAACCGCTCGCCGGTCGACGGGGCGGTATTCGTCCCGCCCCGGGGCGTGGACCCCCGTCACGGTGTGGAGGCCACCGAGATGGTCGATCTGGCCGACACCGGTCACGTAGGCAACTTCTGTGTCACCCATCTGCCCATTCCGGGCCGCAGCGACCTCCCAACGCCGTACGTGAGTGCCTGGATTCATCTGGATGGCGCCGACATCGGGTTCCTGGGTCTGGTGTCGGGTTGCGACCTTGACGATGTACGGATCGGCATGCGGGTCCGGGCCGTCTGGAAGCCCGACGACGAGTTGGGGGCCACGGCCGAGAACGTCCGGTACTGGGAACCCACCGGTGAACCCGACGTGCCCGTCGAACAGGCCGGCAACCAGGCGTGGTCAGCGAAGGGGTCTCCCGATGCGTGAGGTGGCCGTCGTTTCCTCCGCCATCCACCAGGTCAAGGCGTTGACCCTCACCACCGATGTCCAGTTGATGGTGCCCCTCATCAACGAGGCCCGTGACGCCGTCGGGCTCACTCAGGCCGACATCGGTTTCACCTGTTCCGGGAGCAGCGACTTCCTGGCCGGGCAAGGTTTCTCCTTCGTTCAGACGTTGGATGCCGTGGGCGCCTTTCCACCCATCGCCGAGAGCCACGTAGAGATGGACGGAGCCTTCGCCCTCTACGAGGCATGGGTGAAACTCCAGATCGGCGAGGTCGACATCGCGCTCGTCTACTCATACGGGAAGTCATCACCCGGCTCGCGCCGTGACGTGCTGGCCGTTCAGCTCGATCCGTACGCGGTGGCACCGCTGTGGCCCGACGCCCATTCGGTGGCCGCCCTCCAAGCCCGGCTGCTGCTCGAGTCCGGTGCCGTGACCGTCGAGGAACTAGCAGCCATTGCCGTACGCAGTCAACGCAATGCGGTGGGCAATCCGAACGCCCTTCGTGCCTCGCCCGACGTCACGGTGGATGACGTGCTGGCCGGTGCCGTGGTGGCCGACCCGCTGCGGGCCAGCGACCTGGCCGCCGAGGCTGATGGGGGTTGTGTCGTGGTTCTAGCTGCCGGTGACCGGGCCCGGGACCTGTGTGAACGACCGGTGTGGATCCGCGGCATTGACCACCGCATCGATGCCCATGGCCTCGGGGTGCGTGACCTGACCCTCGCCGCGTCGGCAGCGTTGGCCGCCGGGAAGGCCGCCGAACGGGCGGGCTTTGCCGCCGATGCCGTCGACGTGGCCGAACTGCATGCCGCGAGCACCGCCCAGGCCCATGTGCTGGCCACCGCGATGGGGCTCGGAGGGACGACCTCGGGCAACGGTGTTCGGATCGACCCGTCTGGCGGTTCGCTGGCCGCCGACACGCTGATGGCCGCCGGCCTAGTGCGAATCGCCGAGGCGGCCCGCTGGGTCTCGGGTGGCGATGCCGACCGGGCCCTGGCCCATGCCTCGTCGGGTCCCTGCCTGCAACAAAACATGGTCTGCCTGCTGGAGGGGGAGTAACGGTGGGAACCCTCGGGGAACGCACCGCCGTGCTGGGAGTCGGCCAGACGAAGTACCAGTCAACCCGCGGTGATGTCTCCATTGCCGGTCTGGTTCGCGAAGCCGGCCTGCGGGCCCTAGAGGACGCCGCCTGCACATGGGCCGACATCGACGCCGTGGTCATCGGCAAGGCGCCCGACTTCTTCGAGGGCCTGATGATGCCTGAGTTGTTCCTGGCTGATGCCCTGGGTTGTGTGGGAAAGCCCATCCTGAGGGTCCACACCGCCGGGTCGGTAGGCGGTTCGACGGCGCTGGTGGCTGCCTCGCTGATCCAGGGCCGGATCCACCGTCGGGTGCTCACGATCGGCTTTGAGAAGCAGTCCGAGTCCAACGCGACGTGGGCCCTGTCGTTGCCCCAGCCGTTCTCGGTGTCCATCAACGCTGGGGCCGGGGGATACTTCTCTCCGATCATCCGCCGCTACATGGCTCGCTCGGGCGCCCCCGAGTTGATTGGCTGCATGGTGGCCTTCAAAGATCGCCAGCAGGCCCTTCGTAACCCCTACGCACACCTTCACCAAGCTGACCTGACCTTCGACCAGGTGGTTGAGGCCCCGATGCTCTGGGATCCCATCCGGTTCTCTGAGACCTGTCCGTCCTCGGACGGGGCGTGCGCCATGGTGCTGGGTGACGAAGCGGCAGGCGACGCTGCCGAGGGCCCGGTGGCCTGGGTGCACGGCACAGCCATGCGTTCGGAGGCCAACAACTTTCCGGGTCGGGACGAGGTCAGCCCACAGGCCAGTCGGGACTGCGCCGCCGAAGTGTTCGACAAGGCGGGCATCACCGACCCTCGCTCGGAGATCGACGTGGTGGAGATGTACGTGCCCTTCTC
>DPMC01000261.1:0-1377 GCA_003541675.1 Acidimicrobiaceae bacterium
GACGTCATCGAGTACCAGCTACTCGTCGACGAACCGTCGGTGGTCCTCACGCTGGACACCGGCGGCCTGCAGCGGGACGTGGTGGTTGTCAAGCCTGACGGGTCCCCGTTGGGCGTCGAGGTGGACAGTGCACTGTTTGACCGGGTCAGGACATGTGACAACCACTGTGAGTTCTGCTTCATCTACCAGCTGCCGCCCGGTCTACGCCGCAGCCTCTACGTGAAGGACGACGACTACCGACTGTCGTTTCTCTACGGGAACTTCACGACCCTGACCCGCTTCACAGAGGCTGATCTCGAGCGGGTGCTGTCGGAGGGTCTCGGACCGTTATATGTCAGCATCCACGCCACCAATCCGGGCAAGCGGACTGAGATGCTCCGGAACCGGCGGGGGGCGACGAGCCTGCGTTGGTTGCGGGCCCTGCTGGACCACGGGGTGGAGGTGCACGGCCAGATAGTGGTGTGCCCGGGATTGAACGACGACGCCTGGTTGGAGGATTCGCTGGTTGGTGTAGCAGATCAGTTCTCTGAGCTGGCCAGCCTCTGCGTGGTGCCCCTAGGAGTGAGTCGCCACAACGACGAACCTCGGATGCGGGCTCACACGGTGGCTGAGGCCGTGGCGGTGGTGGAGATCGTGGAGGCATGGCAGGAACGATTCCTGGCCACGCTGGGGCGACGGCTTGTGCACGCGGCCGACGAGTACCACCTGCTGGCCGGGCGCCCGTTTCCGCCCGCCGAGGCTTACGAGGACGTCGAGATGACCGAAGACGGTGTCGGCATGGCCCGGGCGTTCGAGTTCGAGTTCCATGCCACCGACTCTGGGATTGATGGGGAGGAGTCACCGGAGACGGGCTCAGACGAGCGGGCGTCGGGCTTCTTCCGGTCCATGGAGGGCGCGCCGGCTCTCGGATATCGGGCACCCCGGATCTGCGCAACCAATGACGAGGTCGAAGCCGGTGGCACCGATGGCGTGTCCCTCGGGTTGCCGGTGGTGCGTCCTCGTCGAGATGCTCCGGTGGGGGTCCTTACCGGGGTCCTGGGCGCGGCGGTGCTCGAGCCGTTGCTGGCCGGCATGGGGCTGGACGATGTTCGTGTGCTGGCCGTGGAAAACCGGTTCTTCGGCGGAAACGTCGGGGTGACCGGACTGATGGTCGGCGAGGACGTCGCACGGGTGCTGGTTGACGAACCGGCTGGTCACCGGTACCTGCTTCCCGACGTGTGCCTCAGCAACGGGCGCTTTCTCGACGGCACGACCCCAGAGGACCTGCCGTATCCGGTCGAGGTGGTGCCCGCTGACGGACGGTCGTTGCGGTCTGCGCTCGGCTTGTCGGCCCCAGGTCAGAATCGTGTTCCGGTAGGAGAAATGGCATGAGTTCCA
>DPMC01000261.1:1708-4560 GCA_003541675.1 Acidimicrobiaceae bacterium
GGTGGCCATCGTGGGGCGCCCCAACGTGGGCAAGTCCACCCTGATGAATCGGATCCTTGGTCGCCGTGAGGCAATCGTCGAGGAACGCCCGGGGGTGACCCGGGATCGCAAGGAGGTTGAGGCGTCCTGGCAGGGACGGGAGTTCACCCTCGTGGACACCGGCGGTTGGATAGCCGATGGGGATTCCCTCGACGAGAAGGTCAGCCGCCAGAGCGAACGGGCCATCGCCGATGCCGATGCGGTGCTGTTCGTGGTGGATGCCACGGTGGGCGTGACCGAAGATGATGCCCGGGTGGCCACGCTGCTGCGGAGTTCTACGGCTCCGGTCTTGCTGGTGGCCAACAAGGTCGACGACCGGGTCCACGAGGCCGCCATCTGGGAACTCATGTCGCTGGGCTTGGGCGAACCGATCCCGGTGAGTGCCCTTCACGGGCGCGGTGCCGGCGATCTTCTGGACCGTCTGGTGGCCGCTCTGCCTGACGACGAGCCCGACGAGGTGGCCGAGGAGGAGCCCGGCGAACGCATCGTGGGGGTAACCCTCGTAGGCCGTCCCAACGTGGGGAAGTCGACGCTGTTCAACCGGTTGACAGGCGAGGACCGGGCCGTGATCCACGACCGCCCCGGTACGACACGAGACACCGTGGACACTGTGGTGGAGACAGCCACCGGGCCGGTGCGATTCATCGATACCGCGGGGATGCGACGCAAGGCACGGATCGACGAGCAGACGGAGTACTACTCACTGGTGCGGGCCCTCAAGGCGGTCGACACCGCAGATGTGGCCCTGCTGGTCATCGACGCCACCCTCGGGGTGACTCACCAGGACCAGCGCTTGGCCGAGCGTGTGGATGCCGCGGGCTGTCCGATCGTGGTGCTCCTCAACAAGTGGGATCTCTGCGATGCCGAGCAGCGTGAGGACGCGATGATCCAGGTGGGAGACAAGCTCCACTTCGTGGGCGAGGCACCCGTGCTACGGATCAGCGCCCTGTCGGGCAAGAACGTCCAGCGGCTGTGGCCGGCGCTCGAAGAGACCATTGCCGACTACCGGACCAGAATTCCGACCCGCCGGGTCAACGACGTGGTCCGGGCTGCCCAGGCAGCCCATCCGGCACCGGCCGGGGTTCGGGTGCTGTACGCGACGCAGGGCGCGACCGATCCACCGACCTTCACGTTGTTTGCCAACCGGGAGGTGCCGCGGACCTGGCTCCGGTACCTGGAACGGAAGCTCCGCGAGGATCTGGATCTGGGGTCCACGCCCATCAAGCTCCGGGTGCGTCGCCGCTCGGAATAGGCCGCTCCGGATAGGCCCGTCCCGGGCCGACCCCGAATTCGGAGACCCTGGACTACGCTTGATTTCTATGCGAGAGCCGGTCCTCGTCGTCCTTGGCATCATCTGTCTGGCTGCAGCCCTCGGTTGGGCGCGTTCGGCCCGCCATCGCCATCGCCTGGTCGGACGGATCGACCCTGAGGTGGCCCCCGACGCCTACACACTGGCTTGGTCGACGTTCCGCAAGGAGCTCCACGCAGCGTCCCTGTATGGCCTGTTGGCCCTGGCCTCGCTGGTCAACGCCTTCGCAGAGGGTACGGCTGGTGCCATGGTGTTCTCCATGGTGGCCATCCCGGCACTGGTGTCCACTGCATGGGCTCGTCATGCCGTTCGTGAGGCCCGAATGGCCCGCCAGAGCATCGACATTGAACGTCGGGCCCAGGAGGCTCTCGAGCAGGAGGATCTGGCTCCCAAGGCGTGGGCTGGTCGTCTCGCCCCCGAAGAACTTCCGAACTTCACGGGATTCGAGGTCGGTCGGGTCTACCAGGCGGGTACCGGTCTCATGGCCGGCGACTTCTTCGACGTGTTCCAGATGTCGGACACTCGTCTCGCTGCGGTGGTGGGCGACGTGGCCGGACATGGCATCGAGGCGTCTATCACCGCTTTCCAGGCCAAGTACCTGTTGCGGACCTTCCTGCGGCAGTTCCGGGATCCGGCACAGGCCCTTGAGGAGCTGAACCGGCAGATGTCGTCGCAGGAACGATCCGAGGAGTTCATTTCACTCGTCGTCTTGGTGTTCGATACTGAGGCCGACACGCTTCGCTACGCTTCGGCGGGGCACCCGGCGACGTTTCTCTGGCACGGCCGTGAGGTGCGGCCGCTTCGTTCCACTGGTCCACTGTTGATGTTGACGTCGGACGCGTCCTACTTCAGCCGGGAGATTCCGCTGGCTCGTGACGACATGGCCGTCATGTACACCGATGGTCTGGCGGAGGCTCGTAGTGGTGACGAACTGTTCGGCGAGGAACGCATCGGCGACATGGTGCGGCGCAACCCAGGGATCGCTCCGGGTGTGCTTTGCAAGCAGCTGTTGGATGCTGCCAACGATTTTAGCGCCGGCATGGTTCAGGACGATTTGGCCATCCTGGCGATCCGTAAGGACTGATCCGGTCTGTCTGTTGCCGGGTGGGCTTGATGGGAGGCGTGCCGCGTGCCGTGGTGTGATCCCTGTGCTCGGTTTCTGAGCCCGAACTCGGTGTCGGTGGTTGGTACGTGCCCTTCATGCGGGGGGCGGGTGACCGACGCCGATGGAGCACCGGCCCGCTCGCAGAAGGTGCCTTGGCACTTCTGGGTGTTCGCCGGAGCGGCCGTGGTCTACCTCGGTTGGCGTTTTGTCCAGGGCTTCTGGTTACTGGTCACCTGACCGGGTTCGGCGGGATTGACCGGTGAACGCCGCCGGTAGAGTGACCCACCGCCGCGGGCTGTGGCGCAGCTTGGTTAGCGCGTCGGTCTGGGGGACCGAAGGTCGGGAGTTCAAATCTCCCCAGTCCGACCACTCAAGACGAGCCTGGAAGCCCCTTCTAGC
>DPMC01000046.1:0-681 GCA_003541675.1 Acidimicrobiaceae bacterium
CCGCACGACCGTGCCGATCACGTCGAGGTCGTCGGTGCGGCCACCGAAGCCGGGCATGGCGCCGGTGCCGGGACGGGCGTTTCCATAGCCGGCGCCAACTTCCGAACCGGTGCGGACAAAGTCCTCGTGCCCACCGGTCGTCGGGAAGTGGGTTTCGATGCCCACGAGAGCCGGCCCAACGTGGCCTGCTCCCGGTCGGTAGCCGGTGAGCACGCCGGCCTCGGCCAGACGGGGCCACTCGGCCATGAGCTCAGCGGTGGCCTCCTCGCTCGAGGCTCCGTAGGAGAAACCGGGCGTGTGGCAGCGGGCGCAACTGTTGGCGCCCTGGGCTGCCGGGTTGTTGAAGAGCAACTCGCCGTAGGCGGCGTAGTCGCTGCTGGACGGATCGGCGGCCTGGGCGAGCCAGGCCTCGATCGCCGCGTCGGTGTCGTCGGCATTGGTCAGACCCGGGTCACGAGCAGTAACGATGCCCCTTGCGCCGACCTGCAGACCGCTTGTCACCTCGGCGGCCGCCTCCTCGGGCGTCAGCTGGATAGAGCGCAGGTAGACGACGAGCTGATGGACCTGCTGGGAGGTCAGCGGACCGCCGCCGGGTAGGCCCCATGCGGGCATCGGCGTCCCGGGTCGGCCGTAGTCGAGGATGCGCCTGACCTCGGATTCGTCGAAGCGACTCAGGACCGT
>DPMC01000046.1:1064-2356 GCA_003541675.1 Acidimicrobiaceae bacterium
ATGGTGAACTGGGCCACGCCACCCACGCCTCCGGGGCCGTGGCAACTCACGCACGCCTCTTCGAAGGTCCGTGCTCCACGTCCCTCGAACCGCTTGACCCAGCCGTAGGCCGCGTTGTCCTGGCGGGCCGGCTCCATGAGCCAGTAGATGGGGAGGATCAGGGAGACCACGGTGAGCAGGACCAGCGACCAGGCCAGATTGCGGTCCAGGAACCGGGTCTCGAGCTCATCGTCGTCGGCGTGGCGCACCCGGTTGGGAGCCAAGTCGATCTCGGACCCGACCTCCCGCTTGCCGATGCGGAAACTGAACAACAGGTAGACGAACATGCCCACCAAGACGACAGACGCGAGGACCCAGCCGATGGTCCTTTGTGTGCTTGCGAGGAGAAGTGTGCTCATCGGTGTCTCTGCGATCTCGTGCGTCTCGACGGACTAGTGGCCGCCGGCCTGGCCGATGCAGTTCGGACCCTCGGCCTCCTGGCCGGTGGTGTTCGTACCAATCGGGGGGCCCTGGACAATGGTGCCGGTGTCTACGGTGAGAACACCGTCAGTCACCGACATGGCAAAACGGTCCATGCCCCGGGGAGCCGGACCGCCTCGCTTCTCACCAACCTGGTTGTACTGCGAACCGTGGCACGGGCACTCGAACCACTGCGAGGACACACAGTTCGGCACCCGGCAGCCCAGATGGGGGCACTTCTGGTAGAGGGCGATGACGCCGGCGTCAAAGCCGCCGTCCACGCCGGCCGTCATGCCGGCCAGTTCCGGCGCCGAATAATTGGCACGGGCCTTCTCGACTGCGCCGTTCGGGTAGGCGGTGATCCACATCCGGCCCTCCGGCTTGTACAGAAAGCCGTTGTTGGCGGTGATGTCGGCTAGCAACTCCACGACGTTGCCCACCTTGATCTTGGAACCAAAACCACTCACGCCCTGGGGCCACAAGAAGGCGATGCTGGCGCCACCGAAGCCCGAGAGGCCGAAGCCCATCATGCCGACGAGGCTCCGGTTGAAGAACTGTCGGCGGCTCACGCCAACGGCTACCGGGTCGGGGGCCACGAACGGCTCGGCGGGCGCCGACTCCACGGCCACCACGCCGGACCCGGACCGGGCTGCGACCGCGGCGGCCTCGACCTCGCGACCGGACGGGGCCGCCTCAGCTTCGGACCCACCCAACAGGGGGTTGGTCACGTCTCGCCGGCGTGTCTCACGGGATAGGCCGACCGCGCTGCGGTCGCGTCGCCGGGAGGCCCCGGCCAGAACGGCCACGGCAAGGACGAGGAGAAGGATGACTGC
>DPMC01000046.1:2720-3018 GCA_003541675.1 Acidimicrobiaceae bacterium
TTCATCAGAATGGTGGACGGGATGAAGGGTTCCATGGCGATCACAGTTCGAAGAAGAGGCCGGAGTTCCACGGGAAGACGAAGTTGAAGCCGGGGCCCCGGAAGAAGGACCCGATCATCACCAGCACCGACCAGAACATGAGGTGCACGGTCATCAACGAGATGGCGAACTTGCGATCCTCGGGACGTTTGGACGGGTTCTTGTCGATGTAGGGCGCCATGACCAGCACGAAGAGGCCGATACCGGGAATGGTCACACCGGCCACCATCGGGTGGAACATGGTGAGCAGCTCCTGCAG
>DPMC01000046.1:3417-4042 GCA_003541675.1 Acidimicrobiaceae bacterium
AGCGGTGCGTTTACGAAGATCGAGAACAGCAACGAGAACAAGGTGATGGCCAGCGCCGCGAGGAACTCGGCGAGCAGGAGGTGCGGCCAGACGTGCACCTTGTCCTGCGGGGTCGCCTTGGTGTCCTGGATGGAACCCGACTTGACGACGGTCAGTAGTCGCTGGTTGTGACCGTCTGGGCCGCTGCTCCCGGCAGGGGCGGCGGGTCCACCGGCGACGGTTCCGGGCTGGTCGGCGGCAGCGGTACCACGGTCCAGCAGGTGGCTGGGAATCTTCTCGTCGGCAGCAGGCGCGCCGCCCCCGGGCGCGGCTTCGCCAGATGGAGCGTCAGTCGTTCCTTGGGCCTTGGCCTTGGCGGCCTCCGCCCGCTTTCTGAGATGTTCGGGGATCTCGGTCATCTGTCGTCCTGTCGCCTACGGGCCTGACCTACAGCGGACCCGAGATGCCGCCGTCCTTGCGGACTCGCCAGAAGTGGATGGCCATGAATATGACCACCACGAACGGGAGCATCAGGACGTGCAGGGTGTACCAGCGGAGCAGGGTGTCGGTTCCGATCTCGACGCCGCCGAGCAGCACAAATCGGACCTGTTCACCGAAGACGGGTGTGAAGCCCATCATGTTCGTT
>DPMC01000046.1:4382-10567 GCA_003541675.1 Acidimicrobiaceae bacterium
GCCCAGAGGGCTAACTGGTCCCATGGGAGGAGGTAGCCGGTGAACGAGAGCAGCAGGGTGAACTGCAAGAGCATCACGCCGATGACCCAGTTGAACTCCCGGGGTGGCTTGTAGGCACCGTGGTAGAAGACACGGGCCATGTGCAGGAACACGGTCAGCACCATGAGGTGGGCAGTCCACCGGTGCATGTTTCGTACCAGCAGACCGAAGCCCACCGCGGTCTGCAGGGTCTGGATGTCGTCCCACGCCTGAGCGGCGGTCGGTCGATAGAAGAACATCAGGAAGATGCCGGTGACCGTCAACAGAATGAACAGAAAGAACGACAGCCCACCAAGGCAAAGGGTGTAGCTGACCTTCACTGCGTGTCGCTTCACCTTCACCGGGTGGAGGTGGTACAGCACACTGTTCATGATCACGTAAGACCGGTTCCGGGGGCTGTCGTTGTAGCCCTTACGGAAGATCGAGCCCGGCCGGAAGATCGAACTCCAAGCCTGTGAACCCTGGACCTGGTCGGTCAGTTGGCCGAGCTGCTCCTGCAGCGCCTGACCAGCCGGCTTCTTATCGTCAGCCACGGTGTCCGCTCTCCTGTGAAACCTTCATACGTGCGTTCATTTCCACTCAGCCCAGCCGCATTCCGTAGCCGTACCCGTGGGTGTTGGTCCGCTGGTGGGTGTCACCGTCAGCCGGTGCATCGCTGCACTTGCCCATGATGATCACGCCGGTCGGACACCGATCGACGCAGAGGGCACAGCGAGTGCACACGTCGTCGTCGATGGTGAAGATCACATGATCGCTGGGGTCAACTCCCGGCTGTTCGGTCCCTACCGACTCGGCCACCGCCTCAGGCGAGACCATGTGGATGCACTTCCATGGGCAGATGTCGACACAGCCCTCGCACATGATGCACTCGGCTTGGTCGATATGGATGAACTGCTTGACCCGGTTGTTGGTCGTCATCCAGTCCGCGTCAACCTCGCGGAGAACGTAGTCGTCGACGAATTTCGGGTGCGGAGGGTTGGCGTCGGTGACACTCATGTGCCGGCCCCCTCCCGGATCAGCGGACGGCCGTATTCCGACGTGGGCTTCGGTGCATCGTCGGCTTTGCCTCGCTCCTGCCACTGGCGCCACATCACGACGTTGCCTCCGAGGGCGATGCCGTAGATGACGACGGCTACCAGGTCACGGATGACTTGGTAGGTCATGGTGAACGGGAGGCCCCACTCGACGATGCCCTTGTTGCCGGTCCACGGGAGTTCAGGGCCGATCAAATAACGGTCGGGGCGCCAGTTCAGCTCGCTGTCGGCCCAGGTCAGCCACTGGTGAGGTACCACGCCGTAGACCCACCAGAGAATGAAGAAGACGTAGGTGGCGAAAAGCATCGCCTCGCCCCACGTGAAGTCCTTGTCGGCCGGGGTGCGTTTCCGATACCAGTCGACGCCACCCAGAAGGACGAGCAGCACGACGATGGATGTCACGAACGCGACCATCGATCCAGGCCCTCCCTCGGTGGCTCAAGCGGACTTCGTGAAATAATGCACAAGCGGTGTGCGCACCATGCTAACGGTTAGACGCCGGCCACGACGACCGAAGTCCGAAGGGTTGACCAGTGGTCGAACCGGTCCGGGCAGCAGTCGAAACGTGGCGGTGATCCGGTGGGTGTTTCTATCACGCGACCACCTGAACCAGCCACCTCCGCACGACATATGAAGTGCCCGTGGCCCGGAGCGCCCGCCCCCAACGGCCGCCCGCTAACCTGCCCCTGTTCCAGACCGGCAAGCCGATCCGGGTCGGCTTCACCGCTATCCGGAACACCGAGAACCGCCGTACCGTCAGACTCCTCCGGAGCCCACGTTGACCGATATCCCCGAACATCTTCTGAAGCGGGCCCAGGCCGCCAAAGCCAAGGCCACCGGCTCCGAGGCTCCGGCAGCCGACACCCCGGCTGAGGCCGCTGCGGCCGCACCGGCCACCAAGGCACCCGCTGCCGCACCGGCCGCACCGGCGGTCGAGACGCCACTGGCCCCCGTCGCTCCGTACGTGGCCGCGGCCAACGCCCGCAAGAAGATTCCCTGGTGGGCCACCAGCGGACTACTGCTGCTCCCGATCTGGGCCATCTCGTATGTGGGCACCCTCGAGCGACCCCCTCAGGAGGCCACCGGAGTTCTAGCCGAGGGTTCACATGTCTACGAGGTCCGCTGCGCCAGTTGCCACGGTGCGACCGGCGCCGGCGGAAGCGGTTATGCCCTGGACAACGGCGAGGTGCTGGTGACCTTCCCGACCGCGGCGGCCCACATCGAATGGGTGGCCAAGGGTTCGGACGGCTTCGGACTCGGCAACACGTATGGCGACGCCACCCGTGGACGGATCGTCGAGGGCGGCATGCCCGGCTGGGCCGACGTGCTCACCACCGAGGAACTGATCGGTGTGGTGCTCCACGAGAGGGCCCGCATGTCGGGTTCGGCTGATGACGCGGCGCTGGCCGAGGCCATCGACCACGCCGTCGACAACGGTGATCTGGACCTGCACGGCCACCTTGATCCGTCGACGGTGACTAGCGATGAAATCCAGGCCATCTTGGACTCCGTCGCCCACGAGGACGACGGCGGGCACTAGCCCCCCGGACCGGGCCCCGGGCCCAAACCCACCAACCGTCGAGAACGTTGTGACCGACCACTTTCCTGACGCCCCGGTTGACCTGTTGGTCATCGGTGGTGGACCCGCCGGCGCTGCCACCGCCTACTGGGCTGCATCCCACGGTCTCGACGTGGCGGTCGTCGAACGCAAGACGTTTCCCAGGGATAAGACCTGTGGTGACGGTCTCACACCGAGAGCCGTCCACCAACTCGAGGAGATGGGCCTTGGGCCTATCCTCGAGCGGCACCATCGGTTCGACGGCCTCCGGGCCATCGCCCATGGCCGGACCATCGAAATGCCGTGGCCCGACCACACCGTCTACCCGACCTACGGCTATGTCGTTCGACGCTGTGATCTGGACGCCTTTGTGGCCGAGCACGCGGTGACAGCCGGGGCGACCCTCCTCCAGGGCCACGAGGCCGTCCGCCCTATCGACCCACCTGACGGTGCGATGCCGGGCGCCATCGGTGGCGCGATCGTCCTGGACAAGACCACTGACACGGAACGGGCCATCCGGGCCCGCCACGTCGTGGTGGCCGATGGTGCCAACTCGCGCTTCGGCCGGGCACTGGGCACCGTGCGCGATCGGACCTACCCAATGGGAATGGCCATCCGCGGCTACTTCGAGAGCCCGCTTCACGACGACCCGTGGATCGAATCCTCTCTGGACGTCCGTGACCGCGAAGGTAGCGCCATGCCCGGGTACGGCTGGATCTTCCCAGTGGGCAACGGCACCATCAATGTGGGCATCGGCCTGCTGTCGACCTTCCGGGATTACAAGCAGGTCAACACCAGCCACCTGTTCGAGGAGTTCGCCTGCACGCTCCCCGAGCACTGGCAGATCGATCCGACGCGACCCATCGCCCCACCCACCGGCGGCCGCCTTCCGATGGCCGGTTCAGTCGGTCCCAAGGCGGGGCCCAACTGGCTAGTGGTCGGGGACGCTGCCGGCTCAGTCAACCCGTTCAACGGTGAGGGCATCGACTACGCCTACGAGACCGGGCGGATGGCCGCTGGCCTGATCGCCGAAGCCGCCGCTCGGGGCGACGATGCCATCTTGGCCCGCTATCCCGACCTACTCGACGAGGAGTATGGCCTGTACTTCAAGGTGTCCCGGCTGTTCGCCAGGGTGATCGGCAACCCGACGCTCATCCGCGAGTTGACCCGGGTTGGGATGCGATCACAGCCGCTCATGGAGTGGGCGTTGCGGATCATGGCCAACCTGATGCGCGACGAGGACCGGGGGGCCGCTGAAGCCGCCTACTCGGCTATCGCCGGCGTCGTCCGTCTGGTCCCCGACCGTCTGGTCGACGCCTGACCCCTCGCTGGATGCCGGTCCCTAAGCGGATTCGAATCCGGGTTGGGACCCGCCTAGCGGCCATGACCGCGGTCCGACGTCAGACCGGGCGAGAATGGTCGACGTGAACGCAGCTCCGAAGGAATCCCCGACCACGTTCCCCTGCTGGCGTGCACTCGCCGACCTCCGAGACGCCGGTCGGCCGACACTCCGGGATCTATTCGCCAGTGACCCGGACCGTGGCGACCGGCTGGGAACGGTGTGCGCCGATCTCTGGATCGACCGGTCGCGCCAACACCTCGACGAAGCCGTCCTCGACGCCCTGGGCCATCTGGCCGACCAACGCGACGTCGTTGGCTTCCTGCGCCGAACGGCCGACGGCGAGGTGGTCAACGGTTCCGAAAAGCGTCCGGCCAGCCATCAAACCCTCCGCCTAGGTCGGGACGCGGCTCCGGCTGACGTCGTGGCCACCCGCGACCGGATGGCCACGTTGGCCACAGCGATCCGGGCCGGTGAGGAGACGGGGGCCACCGGATCCACGATCACCGCCCTGGTCCAACTCGGGATCGGCGGCAGCCATCTGGGGCCAGCACTGGCCGTTGACGCCCTCGCACCGTTCGCCCATCCCGACATCGAGATCCGCTTCTCGTCGAGTGTCGATACCGACGACCTCGCCGAGGCCCTCGACGGCCTCGATCCGGCATCGACCCTGGTGATCGCCTGCTCGAAGTCGTTCACGACCATTGAGACGTTGACCACATTGGACGGCGCCCTGGCCTGGCTGGCCGGCGGGCTCGGCGACGCGGCCATCAACCATGTGCTCGCGGTGACCGCTGCACCCGAGCGGGCGAAGGCCCTCGGAGTGGACGTCAACCGGATCTACGAAATACCGGTGGCGGTGGGTGGCCGATTCTCACTGGGTTCGGCGGTCGGCCTGCCGGTGATGGTGGCTATCGGCCCCGAAGCCTTCGACGAGATGTTGGACGGCATGCGGGTGGTGGACAATCTGTCGGCCACCGAACCGCCCGATGAAAACGCGGCGATCCAACTGGCCCTCATCGACGTGTGGAACCGGTGTCACCTCGGTAGAAGCTCGTTGGCCGTCGTCCCGTACGCCCACCGGCTCCGCCTGTTCGCCCCCTGGCTCCAGCAACTCTCCATGGAGAGCCTCGGCAAGGGCACCTGCGAGAACGAGAGCGATCCGGAGACGCCAACCGGCCCGACGGTGTGGGGTGCAACCGGTACCGATGCCCAGCACGCCTTCTTCCAGCTGCTCCACCAGGGGACCGACGTCATCCCGGTGGACCTCATCGGTGTGGTCCGACCGACCGTCGACGATGCCCGGTCCAGTAAGGGCGCTGAGGTTCTGATGACCAACCTGGCGGCCCAGGCTGATGCTCTGGCCTTCGGACGGACGGCTGACGAGGTGCGGGCCGACGGGGTCGACGAGGCGCTGGTGGCCCACCGGACGTTCCCCGGCAACCGACCATCGACAGCCATCCTCCTCTCCGAGCTCACGCCTTCGACGCTCGGCCAGTTGATCGCTCTCTACGAGAACCGCACGGTGGCCATGGCCGCCGTGCTGGGCATCAACCCCTTTGACCAGTGGGGTGTCGAGCTGGGCAAGAAGATGGCGCTCGACCTGGCTAATGGATCAGCCCCCGAATCGGCCCTGCTGCGACGAGCCCGGGCGCTTCGCGACTCCTAACCGGGCGCCGGTCGGAAACTCGCCTCAGACAAGGGAGGCGACGGCGGCGGACGCGGCATCAGCCGCGATCTCGATGGTCTCATCAACCACCGCGTCGTCATGGGAGAGGCTCGGAAACAACGCCTCGTATGCCCCGGGAGCCAGGGCTACGCCCCGCTCCAGCAGGGCGTGGAATACCTTCGAGTACCGGCCGTTGTCGGCCAGCACCTTCGCCTCATCGAAGTCGGTCGGTGGGGCGACCGGGCCGTCACCGAAATACAGGCCGAGGAGGGACCCCACCCGGGGCAGGGTCGAGGCCAGACCAGCCGAGGCGAACGCTCCGGCCAGCCCGTCAGCCAGTCGTGTCGCCGTGGCGGTCAGCCGATCGAAGGCGCCGTCGTCGAGCAGTTCCAGGGTGGTTCGTCCGGCCGCCATGGCCAACGGGTTCCCCGAGAGCGTGCCGCCCTGGTAGACGCCGCCCAGAGGTGCGAGGTGCTCCATGACGCCCCAACGGCCACCGAAGGCGCCGACCGGAAGGCCACCGCCGATGACCTTGCCGAAGCACCA
>DPMC01000056.1:0-1791 GCA_003541675.1 Acidimicrobiaceae bacterium
CCGCTGGTCACTGGTAGCGGTGCGTCGGAAGTGGGTGGTGACCGTGGTCCACCGCAGGATTTCCTCGACTGCCGTTCCCATCAGTGTCTGCTCATTTCGCAGAGCTTGCATTTGCTTGGGATGGTCTACGAGCGCCCGTAGACCTTCGGTCAACGAGTACCGGGTGGTGTCGTTGCCAGCGGCGACCAGCAGAGCGAAGAAGTTGTTGAACTCCAGATCACTAAGTGGTTCGCCGTCGGTGGTCGTCGCCAATAGTCGGGAGATCACATCGTCGTGGGGGCAGCCCCGCCGTTCAGCAGCTGCCTTTTGCGCGTAGCGGAAGACCTCCAGGCCGGCTGGGCTGCGGAAAGGGATAAGTCGGAATTCGTCGGTGTCGACCTGATCGACAACGTGGTCGGTGTACTCGGGATCGGAGTTGGACAGGAGCTGATCGCCCCATTCCACGAGTTGCTCGGCATGGTCGTCGGGGATCCCCAGAAGCCGACCCAGCATCCGCATCGGAAGCAAGCGGGCCACCTCGGCCACGAAGTCGAACTCGCCGAGGGTGAGTGCTTCATCGAGAATCTCGACTGTGAGCTCCCGGATCGGCTCCTCGTAGGACTCGACTGTCATACGTGTGAAGCCCCGGTTGACGAGCCGGCGCAACCTGGTGTGGTCGGGTGGGTCTAGCTCCATGAGGGTGCGCCGAGCCTCGGTCTCCTCAGCATCCATTTCTTCGAGACGGATGCCCTGGTAGGAGGTGAAGTCGCCCCACCGTCGGTTCAGGTCGACCACGTCGTCGTAACGAGTCACGGCCCAGAAGCCGGAGCCGTCAGCCTCGTCGACCCATGCCACCGGATCCTCATCGCGCATTCGCTGGAAGGTGGAGTACGGCGTGCCGGCCACCCAGGTGTCATGTGACGACAGGTCAACGTGGCCGTCGTCGGAGTCCGGTGTCCAGGGGTGACGGGCCACCTTCGTCTCCATGTTGCCGGTCACTATTCCCTTTCTGGGCGGAGATCGGCAAGAGTGGTGCCTCCGTTCCACGAGGCGCTCACGCTGCGCCAGTATCCGGCGATCATTTCCTTGGGAGCGAGGCGGTTGAGTTCCTCGACTGGAGATTCGAATACCCGGAGATCGACGTCGCCGGTGAATGCCGGACTGACTTCAGCGTCGTAGCCCTGCATGGTGACCAGTTCGTGCAGCGAATCGGTGCCGTCAGCCTCGATGGTCGGGAAATATCGGTGGTGGATCATTGGCAAAGCGTTCACGAAGCCGGCGTGGTCGCTGGGGCCAGTGATTGTGAATTCGGCTTCGATAAGTCGGCGCCCGTAGGCCGAGCAGGTGGCGCCGAAGTGGCCGCCAGGTTCAAGTCGAGGTCCGGCCTTGCCTACCGTGACTGGTCGGGTGACCCAGATGTCGCCCAACTTCTTGGGGTAGCCCTGCACGTGGCCACGCAACATTGCGTAGTCCTTGTCGACCCAGATATAGACGCAGCGACTGTACGTCTGGCCCTCGTAGGTGCAGCGGACGACGACGAAGCACTCCTTGTACTGGAGTCGGTCGGGATCAACGACTTCATTGAAGTCGTCGGAGCAGGACTGCCAGTCGGCCCAGATGATGGCCACCGCGCCCGGGTCGTCGTCAACCGGTGTCAACGGCTCGGGAAGTAGTTCAGCCACGGCCGCTGGGTCGGTGCGGTACTCGATGGTGAGCATGTCGCCCGAGTAGTGCCACGGAGGCGAGGGGACCAGTGAGGAGAGGCCGGTGGCCGAGCGGGGGAACGTAAAGCCTTGGAGGTTTGCCATGATG
>DPMC01000056.1:2189-3522 GCA_003541675.1 Acidimicrobiaceae bacterium
TAGCGCGGGATTGACCGATTGGGAGCTGCGGGTGGCCACGGACGGAAGCGGATCGCGAGAGACCCGGCGAATCATGCTGGACGGGTCGGTGGTCCCAGTGACAGTGGATGGCAAAGAGTTGGTGACCAGCGACGGTCGCCGAATCTCGGAGGCTGACGCCATGCACCTGCCTCCTAGCGAGCCATCCAAGATCCTCTGCGTTCACCTCAATCACGTCAGCCGGGTCGAGGAGTTCCAGGTTTCATTGCCGGCGGCGCCCACTTACTTCCAAAAGCCGACGTCCTCGTTGAACGCACATCGTGGCGAGGTGGTGCGACCCGAGCGATGCCGTTGGCTCAACTACGAGGGTGAGATCGTCATCGTCATGGGTCGATCGTGCCGCAACGTCAGCCCCGACGAGGCGGGCGACTTCATCGCCGGGTACAGCATCGGCAACGACTACGGCCTGCATGACTTCCGTGACACCGATGCTGGCTCGATGCTGCGGGTCAAGGGCTCGGACACCATGTGCCCGGTCGGTCCGGGCCTGGTCGAGGGCTGGGACTTCCGGGGCAAGGGCATCCGCACCCTGGTCAATGGCGAGGTGGCCCAGGACGGCAACACCGACGAGATGACGTGGGACATGCACTACTTGGTGGCCGACCTGGCCCGCACAATCACCCTGCTCCCAGGGGACATGATCTTCTCGGGCACGCCGGCCAACTCCCGGCCCGTGCAGCCCGGCGACGTGGTCACCGTGGAGGTTGAGGGCATCGGGGCGCTTACCAACACCATCGTGACCGGTCCAGTGCCCATCCGTGACGACTGTGGTGCCCAGCCCACCGAGTCCGAAGAGGTCCTATCGACCGCCCTTGGTGGCGACTGGGAGTTCCGTGGTATCCGCTCTCCAGAGCGCTGAAGTGGTGGCAACGACTGGCTAGTGCACATTTAGATTTTGTATGTAAATATGGCGCCGTCGTTGCAAACCCGCTCGACGCGACAGGTCAGGAGCATCAGTAGGCCGCTCGGTTGACCGTCGTTTACTCCCGAATGATTTACCCGAATGATTTACCCGAATGATTTAGATGCAAGGATTCTGAAGTACTAACTGGTCTCTAATTGAGTTCCATCCGGAGGGGTGACCTGATATGAAAACGAAATTCACGATGGCTTTGCTAACAGTCTTGGCAGTCACAGCTGCGTCCTGCGGGAGCAGTAGTGACGAGGCGTCGGAGCCACAGACAACAGCTGCCCCGGCAACAACAACTGCCCCGGCAACAACAGCTGCCCCTGCGACTACCGCTGCATCAGGAGACGGCTCAGCAGCGGCGATGTCGGGTCTAGATGTGGACGC
>DPMC01000131.1 GCA_003541675.1 Acidimicrobiaceae bacterium
GGTGATCAAGGTCGTCAAGGAGGCCAACGAGACCGAGGCGTTCAATTTTGGCGGAGTGTGGCACAGCGACTTCTCCTTCCTGGATGCTCCGCCGGCGTTCACGGTGCTTCACGCTCTAGATGTGCCTGACGTGGGGGGCGACACGGTGTGGGCGTCGATGACGGCGGCCCATGACCAACTACCTGCCGACATGCGCGAGCAGTTCGAGGAGGTCACGTGCGTTCACTCGGCGAGCGCCAGCTACTCTCCCGCCCAGCAGGAGCTCCATTCGGGGCTGTCGGGCATGGACATCCGGACATCGGAGTCGGCCGAGGAGACCCGGGAACATCCGCTGCTGTGCACGCATCCTGAGACGGGGAAGCGAAGCCTGTTCTTCAACGGCACCTATGTTCGGGCGCTCCGTGGTCCAGGCGTGGGTGATGGAACCGAGGCAGGTTCCCGCGAGGAATCCCATCTACTCAAGTGGCTGCACGAGTTCACGACCCATGTGCGATTCACAATGCGGCACCGCTGGTCCGACGGTGACGTGGTGCTGTGGGACAACCGGTCCACACAGCACGTGGCACTCAACGACTACGCCGGCCAGCGGCGCGAGTTGCACCGCACCACGGTGGCGGGGTCAGAACCAGCCACCTGACGGTCCCACCTGACCCGGCGCTCGGCCCCATTCCTGTTCGCTGTAAGAATCGGAGGCGCCCCCACCAGTTCGATGGGAGAACCGGAATCAATCGTCTCGAAGGAGCTCGATCAGGGCGCTGGTGTCCCAGCGACCGTGGCCTTCGCGCTGGAGCCGGGCGTAGAACTGGTCGACCATGGCGGTGACGGGCAGGGTGGCGCCGATGCGTTGAGCCTCGTCGAACACGATGCCGAGGTCCTTTCGCATCCAGTCCAAGGCGAATCCGTGGTCGAAGTGCCGATCGAGCATGGTTCGGGCCCGGTTGTCCATCTGCCATGACCCGGATGCTCCGGCGCTGATGGCTGACAGCACCTTCTCCTCGTCGAGGCCGGAGCGGCGCCCGAAGTCCAGAGCCTCGGATAGGCCCTGAATGAGACCGGCGATGCAAACCTGGTTGACCATCTTGGTGAGCTGCCCGGAACCCGTGTCGCCAATGAGGACCGTCGCCTTTGCGTAGACGTCGATGACCGGCTCTACGCCGGCGAACACATCGGCGTCACCGCCGCACATGACGGAGAGCTGACCATTCTGGGCGCCGGCCTGCCCGCCCGAGACCGGCGCGTCGATGAAGCCGACCCCGAGTTCGTCGGCGGCCGCTCGGATCTCACGGGCCACTTCAGCAGAGGCCGTGGTGTGGTCGACCAGTGTGGCCCCGGACGCCATGCCGGCCAGCGCTCCGTCGTCACCAAACACCACGGACCGGAGGTCGTCGTCGTTCCCAACGCAAACCATCACGAACTCCGCGCCCGCCACGGCCTCTCGGGGTGTGGGCGCCGATATGCCGTCATGCTCAGCGACCCAGTCGTCAGCCTTGGTGGCGGTGCGGTTGTAGACGGTGGTGGCGTACCCGGCGGCCTTGAGGTGGCCAGCCATGGGATACCCCATGACTCCGAGGCCGATGAATGCACAGTTCGGCATGGTGGTGATCTCCTTCTCGGGTTTCGAGTTCGGCTTTCGGGTTGTGAACCTTGGACGGCCTTAGTGGCCCGCCGCCAGGTTTGCCATTGCCTCGAACAGGTTGGGAATGCTCTCGTCGCCGCCGTCGATCTCACGGTAGGCGGCCCGGACGTTCACCGCGAGACGTTCCCACTCGCCCCATTCGCGGTAGGGCTGGAACGTTTCGCTGGAAGCCAACTCCGCCACTGCGTCCGCTGCGGTGAGGCCGGCAGCGTGGGTCTCCCGACAGGCGCCCTCAAGCCAGGTGAGGTAGTCACGGACTGCTTGGACACCAGCGGCGTCGGTAAGCGGCCCATGCCCGGGGATGATGACCGCTGCGCCGTTGGCGACGTCCGCATCCAGTTCCAGGATCCGGTCGCACGCGGCGACCCAGTTGGAAATGGGCCCGTCCCAAACGATCGGGGTGCCGTTCACGAACAGGATGTCGCCGGCGAACACCACGCCAGCGTCGGGCAAATGGACCAGCAAGTCGCCAGCGGTGTGCGCGGGACCTACCTGCTGCAGGGCGACACGACGGCCGCCGACCTCGAGATCCAGCATGCCGGTGAAGGTACGGGTGGGCTCGGGAACCTCGATGCCCTCGAAGGTGAACCCGCCAAAGGCCCGCTGGACGTAGTCGTTGGTGACCTCGCCCATGTCGGCGGCCAGCAGGGCAACCAGGGCCGACGGCGGCACGGCACCCATCTCGCGGGCGGCAGCCTCGGTGGTGACGATCTCAGCCTCAGGAAGTAGGCCGTTGCCATAGCAGTGGTCACCGTTGGCGTGCGTGTTGACCACCGTGCCAATGGGGTGGGAGCCGGTGATCGGGGCCATGGCGTCGAGCATCTTCCGGGTCAGGACCTGATCGAAGAGGGTGTCGACGAGAACCGAGCCGTCGGCGGTGGCCAGCAGGCCGGCATTGGACCAACCCCATCCCCCGTCAGGCTGTAGATATGCGAAGACGCCGTCAGCCACCTCATGGAGGCCGGTCTCGTAGGGAATGTCGGCGGTTCTTCCGCTTGCCAGTCTTCCGTCCGCTGCCACAGGCCGACCCTAGGTGCCGCCGACCGGGTACTCCTGACCGACCGACGATCGGAACACCCGTTTGGGGCCGCCGTCGGACCGGTCACGATCACCGGTGTCGACCCCGACAGGCAGGGCGGCGACAGACCGGGTCAGTTCCTCTGGCGTAGTGAGGATGTTCGTCGCATCCAAGGAGCACCCATTCACAACGGGTGTGACAGTGGTCCCCGGGTCATCCCCGCGTGGGCACCGACCCCACCTCGGTGGCAGGCTCAGACTTCATCTCCAGAGACCAAAGATCCGCACCAGATACAGGAGCACTTCCCCATGGGCAACATCGTTGAAGGCCGCGTGGCCATCGTGACCGGCGCCGGCCGAGGCATCGGGCGAGAGCACGCCCTCATGCTCGCTGAGAATGGTGCCAAGGTGGTGGTCAACGACCTGGGTGGCGATGCCACCGGCGAGGGTGCCGATGTCACCCCAGCCCAGTCGGTGGTCGATGAAATCGTGGCTATGGGCGGCGAGGCGGTTGTCAACGGCGCCAACGTGGCCGACTTCGACGCTGCCGGCGAGATGGTCCAGCAGGCCATCGACACGTTCGGCAGCTGCGACATCCTCATCAACAACGCCGGGATCCTCCGTGACCGCATGATGTTCTCGATGACCGAGTCCGACTGGGACGCGGTGATCAATGTCCACCTGAAAGGCACCTTCGCCCCCAGCCACCACGCTGCCGTCTACTGGCGCGAGAAGGTCAAG
>DPMC01000058.1 GCA_003541675.1 Acidimicrobiaceae bacterium
AGCTGATGTTGGCGTGGAACGGCTACGGCTCGATGGCTGAAGTAGACGGTGGATTGCTCACTGCTGGAGCGGCCTCCGTGGTGCTGGCCGTGGAGGCATTGGGCGACCTGAAGCTCGACGTTGAGTTGCGGGTCGACGGCGAGGTAGTGGGTGGTGCCCGTGACCTCCCGGTACTGACCGCCATGGCCCCCTTCCAGGGCATCGACGTGGGCATCGACCGGAAGTCGCCGGTCTCGTGGGCCATCCGGCAACGATTCGGAACCTTTGCCTGGACGGGCTCGCTCGACGGCGTGACCTACCGTCCCGGAGAGGAGGCACCCGATGCGGGTGCCCGCTGGCTGGACGTCCTTCGCGAGGCCGGCACCAAGTTCGAATAGCCCGGCGAGGCCGGAGAAGGGAAGATCGGTCATGGGCATGGATCTTCAGGACCTGGTGGATCCCGCACACACCGCCCTGTGCGTGGTCGAGTGCCAGAACGGTGTGGTGGGCGAGGCGTCAAACATGCCCGCGGTGGCTGATGCGGTGGCTGCCTCCGGGCTCCTGCCCCGTCTGGCGGTCCTGGCCGGTGCTGCCCGATCGGCGGGGGTACGAGTCGTGCACTGCACCTTCCACGCCCACCCCGACCTGTGGGGTGGCAACCGGAACTCCCGCCTGTTCGCCGCTGGTCGTCGGGCCGAGGTGCAGCAGTACGTGGGCACCGAGGCGGTCGAGCCGGCTGCTGAGATCGGTTTCGTCGAGGGGGTCGACGTCATCGTGCCCCGGTTCCACGGGCTGTCGCCGGTGGCCGGCACCGGGTTGGCACCCATGCTCGGAAACGAGGGCGTGACGACCGTGGTGGTGGTTGGAGTGAGCCTCAACGTGGCCATCCCCAACGCGGTGTTCGACCTGGTCAACGAGGGCTTCCAGGTGGTGGTCCCGGCCGACGGGTCAGTGGCCACGATGCCCGGCTACGGCGAACAGGTACTGGAGCACACATTGGCCTACATCTCGACGCTGACCGACGTGGCCACCCTCGTCGAGGCGTGGTTGTAGCCGGGGCTGGAGGTTGTTTCCCGGGCTTTGGTTATCGGACCTCAGGTCGTCTGGCCGCCCGGCGGGTCCGTAGGCCCACGGCGAGCGAGAGCAGGATCCCCACCAGTACGCCCTGTTCAACTCGAGGGGCCAACGCCAACGTGGCGAAGAAGGTGACCCACGCCACCAGGGCAGCGGCCGGTGATCGACGGACCATGGAGACGAGGGCCACCGGGCGGACGAGCCCCACCACCGCGGCGATCACCACCCCACCGAGGGTGGCCCGGGGTAGCGGAGCGAGCACGTCGGCGAACGGCAGGAAGGCCAGCACGGCGGCCCCGGTGACCAGACCCGACCACCTCGTCTGGGCCCCAGTCAGGCGGTTCAGCGACGAGCGGCTGAACGATCCGCCCACCGGGAAGGCGCCGGACACCGCTGCAGCCACGTTGGCCACGCCCTGACTCACGAACTCCCGATCGGCGCTCCACCGATGTCCATCCTCCTCGGCGAACACCCGGGCAATGGACGCCGGCTCGGCGTAGCCGACTAGCGCGATGAGCACGCCGCCGACAAGGAGGGTGCCGGTGGATCCCCAAGGAAGGTCCAGCGAGAGGTCGGGCAGCCCGGTCGGCACCTGGCCGACCACCGGCCCGGCGTAGTCGACGATCCGGCTGATCACCACTCCTCCGACGACGGCCAGCAGGGCGCCGGGGAACAGGCGGTGGATGACCTGCCGACCGGCCAGTACCAGCAGCACAGTGGTCGCGGCGATCACCACCGAGGCAACCTCCCATTGGCCGACGTGGCCCAACGACCAGCCGGCCCGCCACAGCACGCCGCCGGTGGGGGCGGCCGCCCCGAGTGCCTTGGGGAGCTGCGAGGCGAGGATAAGGATGGCGGCCGCCGAGGTGAACCCGGTGACGACGGGATCACGCATGAGGTACGTCACCACCCCGAGTCGGAATACTCCGAGGAGTAGCCGCGATACCCCGACCAGCAGGGCGAGCAGGGCGGCCATGGCCACGTAGTCGGGAGTGCCGACCTCGGCCAGACCGGCCAGGGCACCGAAGGTCAAGAGGCTAGTCAGGGCCACCGGACCGGTCTGCAGGTACGGCGACGAGGCGAAGAAGGCAGCCAGGATGGGCGGCAGAGCCGAGGCGAACAGGCCGAGATGGGATGGCAGGCCGGCCAGTTCTGCGTACGCCATGGACTGGGGGACCAGCACCATGGCCACGCTCAGTCCGGCCAGCAGGTCGGCCGGCACGGGTCTCGACGGTGGTTCGGCCAGTGATTCGGCCCGGTCGGCGGTCTGGTCGTCGGACATCGGTCCGACCCTAGGATCGGCGGGTGGGTCGCGGAGGATCGGAGCAGGGGTCAGCCGGCCCGCACCGCGACGAGATCCCCACCGATGACGTGCCGATCCGATCGGCGGCCACCGTGGTGCTGCTCGACGACCGCCCCGACCTGCACGTGCTCGCGCTGCGTCGCACCGACGCCTCTACGTTCGTGGCCGGGTACACGTTGTTCCCCGGGGGAGCGGTGGACGACGGCGACCACGACGCCCGGTGGGGGGACCTGTCCTCGGGTGCTGTGGGGGCACTTCCAGGCATGGACGATCCCCTCTCGTACCGGATCGCCGTGGTGCGCGAGACGATCGAGGAGATCGGGGTTGCCGTCGGCATCGCCAACGAGGCAGTGGCCGCCGATCTGGTGGCCCGCCGCCACGACCTGGAGTCGGGTGCGGTGTCGCTGGCCGACCTCGTATCCGCGGCGGGTTCCCACTTGGACCTGTCGGGCATCCATCCGGTCGCCCGCTGGGTGACGCCCATGCCCAGCATCAAACGCTATGACACGGCGTTCTTCGTGGCCCGGGTGCCGGCCGGGTCCCGACCTGTGGTCGATGGCCGTGAGGCCGTACACGCCGAGTGGTGCCGACCGGCCGACGCGCTGGAGCGTTGGAAGGCGGGCGAACTCACGATGATCAGTCCGACGATCGCCATGTTCCAACGCTTGGCCTCTTGGCGGACGGTCGACGAGGTGCTGGCGGCCACGACTGACGCACCCGTTCGACACGTCCGGATACTCGACGATTCGACCACCCCGGTCCGCTTCGAGGGCGATGACGACTATGACGCTCCGGGTACGAGGGCGACGCTCGGCTGGGTGTGGCTGCCGGCCGGCCCTCTGGGGGGATAGGCCCCGTAGCCTGAATCCATGGCCGCACCCTCGTACGTCCCCCAGCCCGTCGTCCGGCCCACCAGTTGGGCCTATTCGGGACCACGCCGTCGCCTAGGTGCGTGGCACGCCGATCGACCGGGTGAGGTCGTGGGAGGTCAACCGCGTGGTGAGCGTCTGGGTAATCCGGGCCCCGATCAGGGCTACGCCCTTCGTCTGGCCAGGGGCTTCACTGCCCGCCTCCGACTGGGGTACGGCGAGCATGCCGCTGACGTGGTCGCCGGTTGCGTCGGCGTCGCGCTGAAGCGGGCCGCGCTGTTCGGTCGTGCCCCCATGGCCGGTGATCTCGAGCTGGCCTTCTCGATCTTCGGGTTCCTCGACGAGGCACCCACCGGCGACCAGCTCGACGAACGACGGAGCCTGTTCGCTGAGGTATCGCATCACCACCACTACACCGAGGTCCGGCGGATCGCCGACCGAGTGCCTGAGAGCGTGCTGTGGCTGGGCGCGGCCGCCGCCCGCGATGCCTTCACCGTCTGAACCGGTCCGGCCGGATCCCACCCGGCCCGACCGCAACCGGGTCCTCGACTCGGTCCTGCCTATTGCCCTGTTCATCGGGCTGGAACGAGTCTGGGGGCTGGCTGCCGGGGTGGCCGGCGCCACGCTGTGGAGCATCAAGGTCGTGTTGGGTCGTCGCCGTCGTGGCGAAGAGGTCGGTCGCTACCTGCCGATCCTCGTGGCCTATCTGGCGGTCCGCGCCATTGTCGGCATCGCCACGGATTCCGACGCCGTGTACTTCGGCATCGGGATCGGCACCAAGGCAGCCGTCGGGGCAGCACTCGTGGGCACCGTGGTGGTCGGTCGTCCATTCTTGGTCCGCTACGCCCACCTGGCGGTGCCCTTCGACCGGGCCACCCGGGACCACCCCCGCTACCGGCAGGTCATGGGCCATCTCACTGTCGCGCTGGGTTGCTACCAGTTCTTGACGTCGGCCTGGGACATCTGGCTGTTCAACCAGACGTCGGCCAGTGGCTACGTGCTGATCCGGTTCATCGTGGGATGGCCGATTGGGACGCTGGCCAGCATGGTTGCCATTTTCTGGGCCGATCGAGCTCTTCGACGGGTGCCCGGATACCCGGGAATCCTCGACCTGCTGGCTCCGCCCGAGGACGACGAAAAGGAGGAAGACGCATGACTGACGGAGCGCTTCGTGGCATGGGGGTACTGGTCACGGGTGGCGGCACGGGTATCGGAAGGGCTTGTGCCGAGGCGCTGGCTGCCGACGGAGCCGTCGTCACCATCTGCGGGCGGACCGAGGATCGCCTCGTTGACGCCGTCGACCAGATTCGTACCGGTCACGGGGGAAGCGTGCATCACGTGGTGGCCGACGTGACCTCCGAGGATGACGTACGTGCGGCGGTGTCGGCGGCGGCCGCCAATGCCGGGAATCTCCGGGGCGTGGTGGCAAACGCCGGGGGCGGTGGCGGGCTACGCCCACTCCACCTCCAGGAAGTCGACGGGTTCGAGGCCGTGCTCCGACTCAACGTGGTCGGCACCATGCTCTGTCTGAAGCACGCGGTTCCCGAGATGGTGGAAGCCGGGGGCGGATCGTTCGTTGGCATGTCGTCGATCGCCGGACACGTCACTCATCCGCATTTCGGCGCCTATCCGGTAGCCAAGGCGGGGATCGAGGAGCTGATGCGTAATGCGGCCGACGAGTTCGGAGCGTCGGGGGTGCGGTGCAACGCCATCCGGCCCGGGTTCATCGCCACCGAACTCATGGACTTCGTACCCCGTGACAGTGAGGTCTTCGCCTCCTACGTTCGCAACACGCCCTTGGCCCCAACGTTGACGACCGGGGTGGGGGAGCCGTCCGATGTGGGAGCCCTGGCCCGATTCCTGATCGGCCCCGAGTCGCGGTGGATCACCGGGACGGCCATCAACGTCGACGGCGGGCAGGGCCTGCGTGCCGGGCCCGACTTCTCGTCGTTCCTCGCAGCGATGGGTGATGACGTCTTGCGCGGCCATCGACCTGCTGACTGATTCGCCGGAGCCTTCTGCCCAGAAGCGAGCCGGGTCAGGCGGGCCTCAGTTCGAGATGGGCTTCGCTCATCCCGTAGACGAACGAGTTGGGCATCTCGACAGGAGTGGT
>DPMC01000096.1 GCA_003541675.1 Acidimicrobiaceae bacterium
GAGAACTCCGGGTCGTCGGCGTAGCCGTCGAAGAAGTGCTCGGCATCGAAGAACACCGTCCGCCCGTGGGACTTCAGGTGGCGGACCGAGTCAGCGACCATGGCCACGCCCTCGTCCAGATCGGTTCGCAGGGCCTCAGTCACGTGGTACGCCGATGCCTTGCCGACAATGCACACGACCTCAGTGCCGGCTTCGAGCAGGTTGATCAACGTGGCGTCACCGTCGGTCTTACCCCCGACCCGACGCGTGGAACCGAAGGCCACCAGCGTCGAGCGCTGGAGGTCCAGTTCGGTGCGGGCGCGCTCGAAGAACTCGACGTCCTTGGGGTTGGCGCCCGGCCAGCCGCCCTCGATGTAGTGCACGCCGAGCCGGTCCAACTGCTCGGCGATGCGAAGCTTGTCGTCGACGGTCAGCGATATGCCCTCGAGTTGAGCGCCGTCGCGCAGCGTGGTGTCATATATCTCGACTGCTTTGGGCAGCGTGGGCATGTCAGGCGCCGACATGCTCGTTCCATTCCGAGTATTCGGGACGCTCCCCGCGGACTGCCTGGAAGAAGACTTCCTGAATGCGGCTGGTCATCGGACCCGGCGCTCCGATGACCCGATCGTCGACCGAACGGATAGGCACAACCTCGGCAGCCGTGCCCGACAGGAACGCCTCATCCGCGGTGTAGAGGTCGCTGCGCAGGATGTTCCCCGTGGTGTACGGGATCCCCAGATCCTCGGCAATACGACGCACCGCGCTCTGGGTGATGCCCTCGAGTGCCCCGGCACTTGACGGGGGCGTCACGATTCCCCCGTCGCGAACAACGAACAGGTTCTCACCGGTGCATTCGGACACGTATCCCTGCGGGGATAACAGGATGGCCTCGTCGTAGCCGGCCTTGACCGCCTGAATCTTGGCCATCTGGGAGTTGATGTAGTGGCCGACGCCCTTGGCTGCCGGCGGCATTGCGTTCGGGTCGTGGCGCTGCCACGACGAGATCATCATGTCTACGCCGTTGGCCAGGCCGTCGTCGCCCAGGTAGGTGCCCCACGGCCAGGTGGCGATCGAGACGTCGACCGTGCATGGCAGCGGGTTGAGGCCCATCTCGCCATAGCCGAGGTACACGAGCGGCCGGATGTAGCACGACTGATGGCCATTGACCCGGACAGTCTCCAGCGTTGCCTCGACCAGTTCGTCGACGGTGTACGGGATCTCCAGGAAGAGGATCTTGGCGGACCGGAAAAGTCGCTCGATGTGCTCGCGGAGGCGGAACACCGCTGGACCCCTGTCGGTCTCATACGCCCGGATGCCCTCGAACACACCGTTGCCGTAGTGCAGGGTGTGGGTGAGTACGTGGACCGTGGCATCGTCCCAGTCGACGAGCTCACCGTTCATCCAGATCTTGGACGACTTCTCGATCGGCATGTCGGTTCCTCTTCTCGGTTCGGTAAGTGGCGGTCAGGCCAGCTAATTCAAGCCAGCAGTCCGGCGATGGCGTCACCGATGGCCACGGTGCCCTCGACGTCGGTGGACGGATCGGCACACGCCGCCTCGACACGGGCCGCCGCGTCGGACTCGCCAAGAAAGTCCAGCATCATGGCCCCCGACAGGATGGCCGCCTTCGGGTTGGCGATGCCCTTTCCGGCAATGTCAGGGGCCGAACCGTGGACCGGTTCAAACATTGACGGGGATGTGCGATCGGGATTCAGATTGGCCGACGAAGCCAGCCCGATGCCGCCCGAGACGGCACCGCCAAGGTCCGTGAGAATGTCGCCGAACAGGTTGTCAGTGACGATCACGTCGTACTGCTGGGGCGACTGCACGAAGTAGATGCAGGCCGCGTCGACGTGGTTGTAGGCCGTCTCGACGTCGGGGTATTCCTCGGCCACCTCGTTGAAGGTTCGCTCCCACAGGTCGCCGGAGAACGTGAGGACGTTGGTCTTGTGGACCAGCGTGAGGTGTCGGCGCCGGGTCATGGCCAGGTCGAACGCGAAGCGGACCGCCCGCTCGACACCGTGTCGGGTGTTGACCGAGCCCTGGGTGGCGATCTCGTATGGTGTGCCCTGACGAAGGAAGCCCCCCTCGCCGGCGTAGGTCCCTTCGGTGTTCTCACGCACCACGCGGAAGTCGATCCCCTTGGCTGAGAGCACGAACGGACGGAGGTTGACGTACAGGTCGAGGGAGAACCGCATCTTGAGCAGAAGGCCCCGCTCGATGAGGCCCGGCGGCACCTCGGGAGTACCCACCGCTCCGAGGTACAGGGCGTCGAGCTGACGCCACTCGTCGAGGATCTCGTCAGGAAGCACGGTGCCGTCACGGCCGTAGCGGGCACCACCGAGGTCGTAGTCAACGGTGTCGAGGGCCACGCCGGCGGCCTCGATCACCTTCAGGCCCTCGGCGATGACCTCGGGGCCGATGCCGTCGCCACCGATGATGCCGATGCGGTGCGCCATGGTCTCCAACTCCTACGGAATTCTTGGGATGTATCGGGAAGCGGGCAGGGAACTAAAAAACCGCCCACCAAGGTGGACGGTCAGGGCGCACACCAGAGCGGTGTGCGCTAACGAATGATGATTACCCGGGGTCGATCGTTCACGGCCACAAGTGTACCGCTCCGGTGTCGCAGCAGGTCAAACGGGTATCGCCGGAGAAAGCCGTCCTAGAGATCGCCACTAGTGTTCGCGTCCCCGTGGCTACCCTCGTGGGATGGCCGATGCGCACCAGCTTTCCCAGGAGACCCACGACCGGCTCGCCGCCGAGTTCGAGGACCTCACCACACGCGGGCGGATTGACATCGCCCGTAAGATCGAAACGGCCCGCGAGCTCGGCGACCTCTCTGAGAACGGCGACTACCACGCCGCCAAGGAGGAGCAGGGAAAGATGGAGGGCCGGATTCTCCATCTCGAGAGCATCCTCGAGAAGGCCGAGATCGTCGAACTTTCGACTGGCAGCGTCGACGTGGTGGCCCCGGGCACCATCGTGGCCGTCGTCTACGAGGGTGACGACGAGCCCGAGCGAATGCTCGTCGGATCGATCGAGGAGCAGCGCGACGACGTGCTCGTTGTCTCACCGGGGTCTCCGCTGGGTGCTGCCCTGCTGGGCTCAGCGGTGGGCGACACCGTCTCGTTCGAGGCACCGGGCGGCATGTTGGCCGTCAAGGTCGTCGCCATCGAGCGATGACCAGCG
>DPMC01000282.1:0-1962 GCA_003541675.1 Acidimicrobiaceae bacterium
CCCGGGGTTGTGTTGGCCGATGAGCCGACCGGGGCACTCGACAGCCGCAATGCCGAGAACGTGATGCAGATCTTTGCGGACCTACAGTCGCCCGAACGAGCCATCTGCATTGTCACCCATGACATGCACGTGGCAGATGCGACCCGGCGCAGGATCTCCATGCTGGATGGGAAGATCGTGGCCGACGAGCTGCTCGGCGGCCCATCTGGTGGCCGTGTTGTGACAGAGGCGGGGGCCGGATCGTGAGACGCTTCCGGGAACTGGTCGGCGTGGCCACCGCCGGGTTGACGGCCCGCAAGATCCGGACGTTGCTCATCATGCTCGGCCCGATCCTGGGCGTGTCGGCCATCGTGGCCGCCATCGGCATCAACGAGAGTTCCAAGGGTCACCTCAAGGCCAAGCTCCAGGAACTGGGTACCGACCTGATCGTGGTCAATGCCTCGGCAGGGTTCGGATTCGGCCAGGACCCAGTCATCGAGGCTGCCGCCGTGGCCCGTGTCGGGCGACTGCCCGACGTGGTGGCGGTGACCGGCACCCGTCAACTGTCTGACATCGTGACCGTGCCGTTTGCCGGAGCGGAGGACTACTACCGGGCCTTCCCCGTCCCGGTGATAGCCACGGGCCCCGAACTGCCCGCCACCCTGGAGGTGCCGATGGTCTCGGGACGGTTCCTGAACGCCTTTGACAAGCAGTCCAGCGCCCGGGTGGCCGTTATCGGGCGGGATCTGGCCGACGAATACGGCTATCTGGCGGGGGAGTCGCGCACCATTGAGCTGAACGGCTTGGAGTACGGGGTGGTCGGGGTTCTGGACTGGGTCCTGTTGGAACCGTCGATGGATTCGGCGGTGTTCGTGACGTTCGCTGCTGCGATTGCCGACTGGGATCTGGACGATCCCGATCCGAATCGTCTGTACGTCCGGGCTCCCACCAACACCGCGATGGTGGCCAAGGAGATCCCCATCGTGGTCAGCCTCGGCGGGCCGGATGGGGCTAATGCCTCGGTCCCCACGGATCTGCTGGACGCTCAGTCGCAGGTTGACGAGAGTCTCAACAACCTGACCAAGATGATGGGTGGGCTGGCCCTCATCGTGGGCGGTGTGGGCATTGCCAATGTGATGTCCATCTCGGTGATCCAGCGATCTTCGGAGATTGGGATCCGGCGGGCCCTCGGACACAGTCGAGGGACCATCGCTGTCCAGTTTTTGTTCGAGGCCCTCGTGGTGGGGGTGTTCGGGGGGATCCTCGGGGCGCTGGTAGGTGCCGGCGTGGTCTGGGGGGTGGCGGCCCAAAGGGGCTACACCATGGTGCTCAGCGTGACCGGACTCGCCGGGTGGGCACTGGTCTCGGTCGGCGTTGCCGTGGTGGCGGGCCTCTATCCGTCGTCCAAGGCCGCCCGTCTGGAGCCGTTGGAGACCCTCCGCCTCGGATGATGGCGCCCTATTGAGGGCCCTAGCATCGGTCCCGATGGATCCTGACCTCCTACAAGCCTTCGGCTGGACCGGCGGAGCGCGCCCCGATGACGGCCGTCTGGGTCGGATCGTGCGGGTCGACCGGGGCGAGTGCGACGTGGTGACTGACGAGGGTCGCCTCCGGGTGCTCTCTGATTCACAACGTTCTCAGGACCTGCTGGCGCCGGCCACCGGCGACTGGGTGGTGGTGGTCGACGATCCCGAGTTGGGTCCGCTGATCTCGCGTGTGCTGGACCGGGCCAATACGGTGTCGCGCCGTGACCCGTCCGAGGCGGTCATCGAGCAGGTCCTGGTGGCCAACGTGGATCTGGTACTCATCGTGCATGGACTGGACCGGCCCCTTCCGCCGGGGCGTCTCGAGCGGTTCCTGGTCGTGGGTTGGGATAGCGGAGCCGAGGTGGTCGTGGTCCTGACCAAGGCGGATCGAGAACCGGAGGCCGCCATCGAGGTTGCGGCCACCGTCCGGGCGCTGGCTCCCGATGTCGAGGTTCTG
>DPMC01000282.1:2362-2597 GCA_003541675.1 Acidimicrobiaceae bacterium
TCTGTTGGGGGAGTCGGGAGCCGGAAAGTCGACGCTGGTCAACGCCCTGGTGGGCGACGAGGTGCTGGCTACTGCGGCGGTGCGAGCCGGTGACTCTAAGGGGCGCCACACCACAGTGAGCCGGGAGCTGGTCCTGCGTCCTGGCGGGGGCTTGCTGGTCGATACGCCGGGAATCCGGGCCGTGGGGATCTGGGATGCCGAGGAGTCTCTCTCCCGGGTGTTCGGCGACCTCGAG
>DPMC01000288.1 GCA_003541675.1 Acidimicrobiaceae bacterium
ATCGGCCATCGCGCGCAGGGGAGCCGACGGTTCGCTGATGCTGGTCGAGAGTCGAGGTTCTACAACCTCGTGGTCGACCATCCACCGACGGTGACTCCGCCAGGGAAGGCCTTCGAGGAGGTCGAGGAACAGCTCGTCAGCTCCGGCTATCCATCCGGCCACATAGTCAATCCTGCAGTCGTCATCCAGGTCGGTGTGTCGGACGGTGGACTCGAGCAGTGAAAGTCGGAGTGGACCGCCACCGAAGAGGCTCCCCTGAAGGCCCGAGGGGCCGGGGAGGAGGACGTTGGGCACGGCCCCATTGTACCGAGACCCGAACACACGTTCGTGCACCGATCCCAGGTGGACGTTCACGGTGGACGTGCCGGCCCCTAAAACGAGGAAAGCCCCGTCTCCCGGAGGAGACGGGGCTTTCCTGCTCGAACTTGATTAGCGAGCTACGCCCTTGCTGAGCGCCGAAAGAGCAGCGTCCTTGACAGGGATGAAGGCCGTGATCGCAAGAGCAGAGCCGACGTCGGAACCGAAGTCGCCCATGCCCAGGATCTCGGTAGAGGCCCCATAGCCCCAGCCCCCGATATCACTGATCACGACGAAGAGATACGCCCAGATCAGGTTGAGGTTGGATCCCACGACGGGAAGCGACCCCAGCATCGAGTTCACACCAACGGTGTCGAGGATGCTGTTGAGAACTGCCAGTACGCCCTGGAAGATCATTGCCAGAACGATGAGCGTAAGAATTGTTGCCATCATGATGTTGGTAACCCCTTTGTTTGTTTGGCGATCCCTGTCTCCGGTTGACCGGACCGGAACCGCTGAAGAAAAGTGTAAACGAACCACAATCAACGATCGCGGCATTCCCGTAACATAATCGCAACATCCGCGGTAGTGAAACAGCCTCCCACTAATATCCCCGGCCCATGAGGGAGCAGGACCCGAGCCCACGCCGACGGGCCGCTCGGCTACTTGGGATCCTGACGCTGGTACTGGTTGGCGCCAGCCTCCTGGCACCCGACACCGTAGACACGTGGGCCGACACCCGTGATGCCGGTTGGGAGCGGGCCACGACGCGTGCTTGGGCCGACCCGATGGGGGAACTGTCCCGGCGCCTCTCACTTGATGCCCCTTTGCGGTACGTCGAGGACCTCCTTGACCGTGCGGCCCCGGCCGTCGCCGATCCGGCAGTTCGGCCGGCTCCCGTCACCTCGTCGACCCCTGAAGCCACGTCCAACTCTCAGGCTCCTTCCAGTTCTGAAGCCCTGCTGACAAACGAGGCTCCGCCGACCTCTCAAGACCGGCTGGCTTCTGATGCCCCTCCGATCACACGCCCCCCACGAGTAGGCGACGCTGAACAGCCACTAAGGATCCTCGCTGTGGGTGACTCGCTAATGCTCGACCTGCAGTACGGCCTGGAGCGCGTGCTGGGCCAGCGGTCCGATGTGCGGGTAGTAGGGAAGGGTGCCCTGGGCTTCGGGTTCACCGTGCCCCACTGGGACTGGGACGACGACGTACTGGTCGACTACGACCGGCTAGTGGCCGACGTGTCGCCCGACGTCGTGGTGGTCATGATTGGCGCCAATGAGTTCGAGGGGCACGCGATTGAGGGTTTGGATCTCGTTCCGGGGAGTCGGCAATGGCGGGAGATCCTCGCGCTCAGGGCCGACGAGGCGATCGCCCATTGGCGGGCGGGTGGAGCCCACGTGTACTGGTGGACCACCCCACGGATGCGCGACGCCCGGTACCTCACTGATGACCTGAACGCCATCTGGATCGAGACCACCGATGCCTGGGGGGCGGGGGCCACCATGCTCGAGAGCATGGCCGTCCTGGGTGACAACGACGGGAGTTATCGGGAGGTCCTGCGGGATGAAACCGGTGCCGAGGTGCCGCTGCGAAAAGAGCATGGTGTGCACTTCCACGAGGTGGGGGCCGACCTACTGGCCCGCCAGTTGGAGGACCGTCTGGTGGGGGACGGCTGGGTGGCACCCCGTTCCTAGCTCTGCTCCTCGTCTGGGGCACCGTCGGAACGCCGGGTCTCTCCTGGATCGTTGTCGCTAGATCTCTTGACGACGTCGCTGATCGACGCAGGTTTAGTGGAGGCAGAGCCCTCCACTGGCCCTCGCAATAGCGCCAGTTCCTCGGCCAGTGCACGTACCCGCTTCTCCAGACGGGAGAGTTCGTAGGAAAAATGCATGGCAACCAGCAGCAGGAAGCCGATGGCCAGCAGCAGGAAGAGCGTGGGCTGATACCAGATGCCCAGGCGGTCGGCGAGTCGATCCAGAAGGGTGGGTACCGAGGCGGCCACGGCCAGTACAAGGCCAACCGTCAGCCAGAGGACTGAGTACTTGGCCTTCAGAGCGCCTCGCCGCACGAGCCGGATGATGACCAAGACGGCCACCACGGTGAGGGCGGCCAGGAGAGCGTGCGTTGGACCGGTCACGATGTCGTTTCCACCTTCCGGGACCCATGGGTCCGTCGTGGCCGGCTGCCGGGCCCGCCGGCCACCAGGACGATGAGTAGGCGGACGAAGTGGTAAGCCAAGCGGAGGTTGCGGTTTGACGCTGTCCCCGCCGAGCGGTCTCGCATGGTAATCGGCACCTCGCGCACGGTGAATCCGTGGCGTACGGCCAGGACCAGGGCCTCCACCGACTCCATGTACTCCATGGGGTACTCGGTGGCGAAGAACTCCAGCACTGGTCGGCTGAAGGCGCGAAAACCCGACGAGGTGTCGGTGAACCGCTGACCGCTGATGGCGCCCACGAGTCGCCGCAGGAGCGCCATGGCCACCCCCCGACTCCGGCCCACCTGATAGCCCCCGTCGTCGGCGAAGCGGCTACCGATGACCATGTCAGCGTCGTC
>DPMC01000285.1:0-5259 GCA_003541675.1 Acidimicrobiaceae bacterium
ATGGCGAATGACACAGGTGTGATTCCCGGCGTAAAGGGACGTGTTCGATCGTCCCTAATGATCCCGATCGGCGGCAGCGCGTGTTCCTGAAGCGTCTGACCATCAAGGGATTCAAGTCGTTCGCCGACTCGGCAGCCCTCGAGATGGAACCCGGGGTGACCGTCGTGGTCGGCCCCAACGGGAGCGGCAAGTCCAACGTGGTGGATGCCATCGCGTGGGTGCTCGGTGCCCAGGCGCCGAGCGCCGTGCGTTCCCAGAAGATGGACGACGTGATCTTCGCCGGCACCTCGACGCGGGCCGCCCTCGGGCGGGCCGAGGTCTCGCTGACCATCGACAACTCGTCCGGTCAACTTCCGGTGGAGTTCAATGAGATCACGATCACCCGCACGCTGTTTCGCAGTGGTGACAGCGAGTACTCGATGAACGGAGCGCCGTGCCGGCTGCTCGATATTCAGGAACTGCTGTCCGACGTCGGCGTGGGCCGCCAGCAGCACGTCATCATCTCCCAGGGCCAGATCGACGCCGTGCTCAACGCCCGCCCCGAGGACCGGCGCAGCATCATCGAGGACGCTGCTGGAATCCTGAAGTACCGGCGCCGCAAGGAGAAGGCCCAGCGTCGGCTGCGATCCACCGAAGCCAACCTGGACCGGCTGTCGGACCTGCTCCGCGAGGTCCGGCGCCAATTGCGACCCCTCGAACGACAGGCCGATGCGGCCCGCCGACATGGCGACCTACTCGACGAACTCACGGCCCTACGTCTCCATCGAGCAGGCCGCGAGCTAGCCAGCCTCCGTACCCGGGCACGTGACGAGGCCGAGAACCGCTCGACGTTGGCCGCCACCGAGTCCACACACACCACGTCGTTGGCCCGCTTCGATGCTGAGGTGGTGGCCGCCGAGGCCGAGTTGGCGGTTCGCGGTGGCGACGATCTCGGCGATCGTCTAGTCCGATTCGAGGCATTGCGTGAGCGGGGCCGGGGCATCCGGGGAGTGCTGGTCGAACGGCTCCGGGGACTGGAACGGGATCGCTCGGCGCTGATCTCCCAGCAGGTCGTGGTGGGTCTCGAAGCCGAACTGGACCGCTCAGAGGCCGAAATGGGCCGTCTCGACGCCGAAGCCGAGGAGCTGGCGCCCGAAGCAGAGCGCCTGGCCTTGGCCGAGACCGAGCTGGTGGCCGACCGGGCCGCCTTTGAGATGGACTGGTCTGAGGGGATTCCGGCGCTCGGTGGACATGCGGCCGAGGCCCGAGGCGAGCTGGGGGTCCTACGGGCCTCGGTGGATCAGGCGGGCATCGAACGGAATCGGCTGGCCGACCGACTGGCGGCGCTCGACGAAGCGTCGGAACGACTCGACGGTGAGGCCGACCGCCTGCGAGCCGACCTGTCGGTGGGCGAGACCGCCGAGGAGCCGCTGGTCGCCGAGGCGACCGCTGCGGCGACCCGGTCACATCAGGCAGCGGTGCGGCGGAACGCCGCGTGGGAACGGGTGGTGGCCGCCGAGGCCGAGGTACGTACCGCATCAGCGAGCGTGGATGCCCTAGCCCTGGCCCTCGACGAGGCCCGATCACGAGCCGGTGCCGAACACCTGGCGGGAATCGACGGGGTGTTGGGCACCCTGCTGGACTTGGTCGAGGTCGACGAGGGATTCGAGGCTGCCTTCGAGGCGGCGGCCGGCTCGGCGCTGGATGCGGTAGTGGTTCGTGGCCCCGATCACGCTCGTGAGGCGTTGACTGCGCTGGAGGAGGGCCGCCTGTCGGCTGCCGTGCTGGCCCTAGGGGCCGGTGCCACCGGGCGGTCAGCTCCGATGGTCGGCTCCCCGGTTCGCCCCCACGTCCGGGCTCGATTGGATGTTGCTGACGCAGCCACCGGTGTCGATGGGCTACTCGATCGACTGCTGGGTCACGCGGTGTTGGTCGACGCACCGTTGACCGAGGTCGTGGACCTGGCGCTGCGTCACCCTGAAGCCGTGCTGGTGACCGCCTCGGGCGACCGGTTCGGCCCGTCGGGCTGGCGGGTCGGAGGCGATGGTCGGGGTGCCACCGGCGCCGCACTCGCCGAGGCCGAGTCCCGGCTGGCCGCGGCCGGATCAGAACAGGTGAACGCGTCAGCGGCTTTCGACGATGCCGAGCAGGGCACCACATTGGCTGAGGACGAGGTCGCCCGTCACAACCGGTCCCTCGATGAGCACGACGGTCGATTCACCGCGGCGGCCGAGTCATTGCAGCGGCTCCAAGTGGAGCGGCGGGACCTCGCCACCGAGTCCGAGGGACTGCGGTCCCGCGTCGGTGAACTGGACCAGCGTCTGGCCGACGATGGCCGCCGGGTGGCTGAGTTGGATGACCGCCTGCCCGCTCTGGAGGCCGACGAGGTGGCCTCGGTGGAAGCCGGCCGGCGGATGAACGCCGCCCGGGCATCGCTTGAGGAGCGATCGGCCACCATTGGCGCATCGCGGACCGGACACGACGTCCGGGTCGCAGAGGTGATGGGTCGACGCACCGTGGTGGGAGCCCGGGTTGTGGAGCTGCGGGCCCGCCTCGAACAGCTCTCCGATGAAAGGGTTGCCGCCGCGGCCCAGAGGGACGACCTGGTCGGCCGTGAATCGGCCACCCGTCAACTGGTCGAGGCCATTGACGTCCGAATGGCCCTGGTCGACGCCCGACTCCAGGTGCTACGGGAGCATCGTCGCCAACAGTCCGAGCGGGTCCGGGCCGTGGCCGCCCGACTGGACGGTCTCCGTCGAGAGCGAACCGAGGCCGAGACCGCTCTCCGAGAGACCAGGGAACGTCAGTCCCGGCTCGAGATCGAGCGGGCCGAGACCCGGATGCGGATCGAGAACGTTACGGCCACCATTCGTGTCGAGTTCGATCGGGAGCCCGAGGCGGCCATCGAGGCACCATGCCCGGTGCTGCCCGACGGAATCCTGGCCGCGGCCCGGATCGCCGAGCTGGAGCGGGAACTCAAGCTCATGGGACCCATCAACCCATTGGCCCTGACCGAGTTTGATTCCCTGAAGGAGCGACACGAGTTCCTCCAGGAGCAGCTGGACGACATCCGGTCCACCCGCAAGGAACTCCGCAAGGTCATCCGCTCGGTGGACGAGGAGATCGTCTCGGTATTCGCCGCGGCCTATGCGGAGGTGTCCGGCCATTTCACCGATCTATTCGAGTCGTTGTTCCCGGGCGGACAGGGTCGCCTTCGCCTCACTGATCCCGATGACCTTCTGGAGACCGGGCTGGAGGTCGAGGCACGTCCGTCGGGCAAGAACGTCAAGAAGCTCTCGCTGCTGTCGGGTGGTGAACGGTCGCTGACCGCGCTGGCCTTCCTGTTCGCCGTGTTCCGTAGTCGTCCGTCGCCCTTCTACGTGATGGACGAGGTCGAGGCGGCGCTCGACGACGTCAACCTCCACCGCTTCCTCGGACTGGTCGACCAGTTCCGTAACGACGCGCAGTTGGTGATCGTGAGCCACCAGAAGCGCACAATGGAGGCCGCGGACTGCCTGTACGGGGTATCCATGGCTCCCGGTGGCTCCTCGAAGGTGGTCAGCGAACGGGTCGAGGCGGCCCGCGTAGCCGAACGCCTCGGCGTCCTCACCAACGGCTGACCGACCCACGGTGGCCTGCTCCCGGGCCCGGCGCCCGAGCGAGACACCCGCGGCCCGGCACCGGTGGGTCTCGGAGTACCGTCGTTGACGTGCGCATCCTCGTGGTCGATGACGAGGCCGATCTGCTCGACGCTCTGTCCCGTGGTCTCCGCCGCGAGGGCTACGCGGTGGACACGGCCGACAACGGTGAGGAGGCGCTGGCCAAGGCCTCGTGGACGCCGTACGACCTGATCTGCCTGGACCTGACCATGCCCGGCATTGATGGGCTCGAGGTCTGCGAACGCCTACGGGCCGATCCGCCTGACGAGGTGGTGCCTCGGATACTGATGTTGACCGCCCGCGACACTCTGGAGGACCGCATTCGTGGTCTCGACGTGGGGGCCGACGACTACCTGGTTAAGCCCTTCGCCTTCGACGAGCTCTCGGCGCGTATCCGGTCACTGCTTCGGCGTGATCCCGGTCGATCGGGTGCCGTGCTGGAGGTGGGGGACGTGGTCGTTGACACGGCCCGCCATCACGCTCGTCGTGGTGGCCGGGACCTGGCGCTCACGGCCAAGGAGTTCGCTGTGCTGCGGTATTTCATGACCCGGCCGGGTGAGGTCATCTCCCAGGAGCAGTTGCTGGACCACGTGTGGGACGAACACGCCGATCCGTTCACCAACACGGTGCGGGTCACCGTCGGCACTTTGCGTCGCAAGTTGACGGTGGGCGATGAGGATCCAGCACTCGAGACGGTGGTCGGATCCGGTTACCGGCTTTTTGATCCGGGAGTCAAAGACGGGACCGACGGGTGAAGGCGTCCGTGGTCGGGATGGCCGACCGGATGCCTGACCGGTTCGGCAGCCTGCGGACCCGTCTGGCCCTGCTGTACTCGATCGTCCTGTTCGCTCTAGCTGCCGTGATGATCGGGGCCATCTACCTGGGCCTGTCTCGGGCGTTGTCGGATGAACCCATGTCGCGTCTGGCCCGTTTCGAGCAGTTGGCCGACGGCGCTGCTGAAGGTGCCACTGCTGGCACGACGGACGGGGCCGTTGAGGAGCCCGCTTCGCTGACCCCCGACGACCGGCCGGCCCGGCCGTGGCTGGTGATCTTCGAGGAAGAGGTCAACCGGCGAGCCCTTGAACGGCTGCGGGCCTACTCGTTCACCGCGTTGGCTGGCTTGTTCCTCGGGAGCCTGGTGGTCGGGTGGTACGTGGCCGGCCTGGTGCTCCGTCCTATTGGCCGGATCTCGGCGGTGGCCCGTGAGATCACCGCCACCGACCTGTCGCGTCGCATTGACCTGGGTGGACCGTCGGACGAACTTCGTGACCTAGCTGACACGTTCGACGAGATGCTGGGCCGACTCGACGAGTCCTTCGAGGGTCAGCGCCGGTTCGTGGCCGAAGCCTCCCACGAGCTCCGAAACCCGCTAGCCGTGCTGCGGACCAACCTCGATGTCGTCATGGCCGATCCGGATGCCTCGCCTGAGGACTTTCGGGCCGCCGGGTCGGTTGCCCTGCGGGCGGCTGAGCGGATGTCGGTTCTGGTCGACGACCTCCTGTTATATGCCCACCACGAGCGACCCGATGCGACCCGAGAACCACTGGACCTGGCAGTGGTGGTGGGCGAGACAGTTGAGGACTTCGGAGCGGCGGCCGGACGGGCGGGCGTAGTGCTGGAG
>DPMC01000285.1:5637-5931 GCA_003541675.1 Acidimicrobiaceae bacterium
CGGGCGGTGGCCAACTTGTTGAGCAACGCCATCCGGGTGTCGGACGGTGGCGGGGTGGTTCGGGTGGCCACCGGCCGCGATGACGACATGGTGTGGGTATCGGTGGTCGACGACGGGCCAGGAATCGCCGTCGAGCACCTCGAACATGTCTTCCAGCGATTCTGGCGGGGCGACCGGGCATCAGCTCGGGAGGTAGGACGGTCAGGGCTGGGTCTGGCCATCGTCCGACAGATCGCCGAGGGTCATGGGGGACGAGCCACCGTCCGGTCCGTCCCGGGCGAAGGTGCGACCTTC
>DPMC01000285.1:6344-7464 GCA_003541675.1 Acidimicrobiaceae bacterium
GCGGTCATAGGCGCGCTGCGTCGGTAACGCGCCCTGTTCCGTCTACCTTCTCCTCCATGCCTGAAGAATCGAGCCCCGAGGAACAGCCGATTCCACGATCCGTTGAGCGACGGAGTATCGAGGTCGGCCGCCGGGCCGGTTCGGTTACGCCGCCTCGTCCCGACGAGCCGTCTTTTCCGGGACTGCTCCCGGCTCCCGTGCCGCCGATCGAGGCGCCGCTACGCCTCACCGGCCGGGTATTGGCCGGCGTGTTCGCCATCGCCGTGCTGGTGGCCGCCCTGGTGGCCGGTGCGGTTGCCGGCTGGATGCTCCGGGGCGACGATGACGACCTGGCGTTCTCTGCCGACGTGGTGGCCGACCTGGTCGAGCGGGTGCGTGTGGGCGAATCGTCGGGTCTGACCGCTGACGAGGTCCGGGAGATCCTCGCCCGTGAGTCCGCTGGGGTCGAGTCCTCCGACACCCTCTCCACAGCCGACGTGGAAGCCATCGTGGCTGACCGCTTGGCCGATCGCGGGGCCGAGACCGAGGGGCTCAGTTCCGCCGAGGTGTCCTCCATCGTGTCGACGGTGGTCGAAGAGGCAGCAGGCCTCGACCAGAGCGAGGTGGAGGCTGTGGTCAGTCGCCTCGTGGAAGAGTCGGCGGGCCTGACGGCAATAGAAGTCGAGGCATTGGTGGCCCGACTCTTCGCGGAGGCACCCGTTGACGATTCGGGCGAGGAACCGGTGGTGGCGGTGGCCGAGGCCCTGCGGGACACTGTTGTGCTCGTCACGGCGATCGACAAGGGTCACGGCTCGGGCATCGTGTTCGACGAGTCGCGGATCGTCACCAACGCCCATGTGGTGGACGGCGCCGACGAGATTCTCGTGACGCTTCCCAGCGGCCGGGAGATCGCCGCCACGGTGGTCGGCGTCGACGTGCGACGCGACGTCGCCGTGCTCGAGTTGGTCGAGCCGGCAGATGGCCTGGTGCCCGCCGTGTTCGCCTTTAGCGAGGACCTGGAGGTTGGACAGTTGGCGGTGGCCGTCGGCAGCCCGTTCGACCTGGATCGGACGGTGACCGCGGGCATTGTGAGTGCCCTTGGTCGGGTCATCGATTCCTACGGCTGCGAGTCGGGGGCGGG
>DPMC01000113.1:0-1214 GCA_003541675.1 Acidimicrobiaceae bacterium
GATCGGTACATCGAGGGCACCTGCCCCCACTGCGACTACACGGAGGCTCGCGGTGACCAGTGCGAAGACTGTGGCCGCACGCTTGACCCCGAAGAACTGGTCGACCCCCGGTCCAAGATCACGGGTTCCACGCCCGAGCTGCGTTCCACTGAACACTTCTACCTGCGGCTCTCGGACTTCACCGAGCGGTTGGGGGAGTGGTTGGGCACCCGCGAGGGTTGGCGCCGGCACGTACTCAACTTCTCCAAGGGTTGGGTCGATGAGGGTCTCCAGGATCGCGCCATCACCCGGGACCTCGACTGGGGCATCGAGTTGCCGGTCGACGATCTGGGCCCCGGTAAGCGGATTTATGTCTGGTTTGAGGCCGTCATCGGCTACCTCTCGGCAGCCAAGGAATGGGCGAGGGCTAGTGGCGACCCTGAGGCCTGGCGTGATTGGTGGGAAAGCGACGACGCCCGCTCCGTCTACTTCATCGGCAAGGACAACATTCCGTTTCACACCATCATCTGGCCGGCGATGCTCATCGGATACGGCGGGTTGAACCTGCCCACAGACGTGCCCGCTAACCAGTACGTGACCTTCAAGGGCGGGAAGGCCTCGGCCAGTCGTGGTGTGGGCCTGACTATCGGCGAGGGGCTCGAACTCTTCGAGGCCGATGCGCTGCGGTATGCGCTGGCCGCCTCGTTGCCCGAGCAAAGCGATACTGACCTTTCCGTCGAGGAGATCGGCCGCCGCATCAACGAGGAACTGGTCGCCACCTGGGGAAATCTGGTCAACCGGGTGTTGTCGATGGTCCACAAGACGTGTGAGGGGGTAGTGCCCGAAGCAGATGGACGGAACGCTGAGGACCTCGCCGTGCTGGCCACCGTGGACGCTGCGCTGGCCACCGTGACCGACCAGATCGAGGAGGTCGAGTTGCGGGCAGCGCTGAGGACTGGCATGGATGCCGCGGCGTCCGTCAACGCCTATCTGAACGCCACCGAACCGTGGAAGTTGGCCAAGACCGACCCCGGCCGGGCCCGGGTGGTGCTGGGCACTGCTCTGGCCGCGGTAGCCGGCGTCCGGGTCTCGTTGTCTCCCTACCTGCCGTTCACCACGCTGGCTCTCGAGGACGTGTTCGGACCCGTCCTCGCCTGGAAGCGGGTGGAGCCGGCACCTGGCACGCCTGTGTCCAAGCCCACTCCGCTCTTTACCAAGATCGACCTCGACGAACT
>DPMC01000113.1:1617-2956 GCA_003541675.1 Acidimicrobiaceae bacterium
TGGTTCGACAACCACTGCCACCTGGGTGCTGATGCAGGCGAGGTGGTGGACCGGGCCCGAGCTGGAGGTGTGGTCGGCATGGTCACCGTGGGGTGCGACCTTGACGACAGCAGGGCCGCCATCGTGACGGCGTCGGCCCATGACGACGTATGGGCCACGGCCGGCGTCCACCCCCATGAGGCCAGCCACGGCGTCGAAGGTCTGGCCGATCTGTTGTCGGAACCGAAAGTGGTGGCGGTCGGTGAGGCGGGGTTGGACTTCCACTACGACCACTCGCCACGCGATGCCCAGAGAGAAGTGTTCGCTGCCCAGGTCGGGTTGGCCAACGCCCACGACCTCCCGTTGGTCATCCACACCCGTGAGGCGTGGGAGGAGACCTTCGCCCTGTTGGACGCCGAGGGGGTTCCGAACCGGACGGTGTTCCACTGCTTCACCGGTGGCCCCGACGAGGCCCGTGAGGGACTAGAGAGAGGTGCCCTGCTGTCGTTTAGCGGGATCATTACCTTCCGGGCCGCCGATGATCTCCGGTCTGCGGCGGCTATCTGCCCACTGGATCGGGTCATGGTCGAGACCGACTCGCCCTTCCTGGCGCCCGTGCCCCACCGCGGGAAGGCCAACGAGCCGGCCCACGTGGCGCTGGTGGGTGCCGCGGTGGCCGAGGCCATGGGGCGGCGGGTCGACGAGGTGGCTGAGGCCACCACGGCCAACGCTCGGGTCTTCTACGCACTAGCGGGCCACGACCAGACCTGACGCGTCGTGTATTCCGGGGTTCCTCCCCCGGGGCGGTGACCGACGACCGGCTGGTCGATCCGTCCCCGATCTTGCGTTGACCGGCTGTCGTCCCTATCGTCGCGCCGGCGATCCGGCCATGGCCGGTCGTGTCCGGAGGGGAAGGGGACGGAGCTCTGGACGTTGAACCCACCGTCGAACGGTGGCGTGTGGTCGTCGTGGCCCTGGCCACGATCGCTGCGTTGCCGCTGTTCGTACTCGAGAACCCGTCGTCGCCCGGTGCACTCACCGGGACGGCTGACGCGGCCACCCGCCCCGTCAGCGACGCGCCCCGGATCGAGACGATCGAACTCGTCGTCGCCACGCCGGACCGTTCCTCGTCGGGGGCATGGCCCAACCCCTCGGTTTCGGACCTGAGCTCGCGGGCCCGGGACTGGCATCTGGCCCGGTCCACTCGGGAGATTCAGGACCAGATGGCGGTCGTGGCCCACGAACACGAGGCCGAGGCGCTGGCCGCCGCCCGCCTGATGGCCGCCGAGGAGTTCGCTGAGAGGGCCGAGCTGGACGCCCTGCTGGCCAGCCGACAGTTGGAGGCCGATCGTCAGGCCGA
>DPMC01000113.1:3388-6592 GCA_003541675.1 Acidimicrobiaceae bacterium
CCGTCGGACATTCAGTGGGAGGCACTGCGGTTCTGCGAAGCCACTGGCAACTACACGGCGGTGAACCCGACCGGCAAGTACCGAGGCGCCTACCAGTTCAGCCGACAGACCTGGGATTGGATAGCCGGACTGAACTTCGAGCATCTCGTCGGCGTGGACCCGGCTGCCGCAACGCCTGCCGATCAGGACCGCATGGCCCAGGCCCTCTACGACCTGCGAGGTCGGGGCCAGTGGCCGGTGTGCGGCCGCTACCTGCCCTGAGCGACCTTCGGGTCCGGCCCGCTACCGCGTCGACCGCCAGATCGTGACCCTCACCCGGACGCAGGTCCGAGACCTGCTGGAGCGTCATGGCATCCACCCAAAGCGGTCGCTTGGGCAGAATTTCGTGGTCGAACCCAACACGGTGCGACGTATCGCTGAACTGGCTGGCGTCGGGCCCGGAGACCGGGTGGTCGAGATCGGGCCGGGCGTGGGTTCGTTGACCCTTGCCCTGGCCGACACCGGAGCCTCGGTCACCGCCGTGGAGATCGACGACGCACTGGTTGGCGTGTTGGCCGAGGTGATGGCCGGACCGGGGGCCCGTCGAGACGTCCGGATCGTCCACGCCGACGCCATGGAGGTCGACTGGGATTCGGTGCTCTACACCGGCCCGGGTGGAGGCGATCCAGGAGATGGGAACTGGACGTTGGTTGCCAACCTCCCGTACAACGTGTCTGTTCCGCTTGTCTGCGATTTGCTGGACGGCGTGCCGGCCATCGGCAAGATGGTGGTGATGGTCCAGAAGGAGGTGGCCGACCGTCTGGTGGCTGGTCCAGGTGACGACGCCTACGGACTGCCCAGTGTGAAGGTGGCGTACCACGCCGTCGGACGGCTGGTCGGCCGAGTGCCGCCCTCTGTCTTCCTGCCCCGCCCGAACGTCGACTCGGCCCTCGTCGAGGTGGTACGTCGGCCCGAGCCGGCTGTCAACGCCGACCAAGGTCGGTTGTTCGGCCTGGTCCGGGCAGGGTTCGGCCAGCGCCGCAAGATGCTGCGCCGGTCGCTGGCCGGGCTAGTCGACGAGGCGGCCATCGTGGCCGCGGGAGTAGATCCGACCGAGCGGGCCGAACAACTGAGTCTCGAGCAGTGGGCGGCGCTGGTCGACGCGTCCGGCCCGGTGGGTGCTAATTCATGACGACCGAGGTGCTGGTTGCTCCGGCCAAGCTCACCCTGTCGCTGCGGATGGTCGGCCTCCGAGCCGACGGCTACCACCTGATCGATGCCGAGATGGTGGCCCTGGACCTGGCTGACGAACTGGTGGTCGGTCCGCCGACGGGCGGCGGCACGCTAACGATCGAGGACCTCACCGGCGGCGGCGGGCTGACGGTGCCCGGAGACTCTGACGATCTGGTGGCCCGGGCGTTACGTCTGGTCGACCGGACGGTTGATGTGGTGGTCCACAAGGTGATTCCGGCGGGTTCGGGCCTCGGTGGCGGGTCGGCCGATGCGGCAGCGGTGCTGCGGTGGGCGGGCCTCACTGATCTGGTCGCCGCAGCGCGGATCGGCGCCGACGTAGCGTTCTGCCTGATGGGTGGCCGGGCCCGGGTGGCCGGTATCGGCGAGATCGTCGAGCCCCTTCCGTTCGAGGAGCAGGTGTTTACCCTGCTGACACCGCCTGTCGGCTGTCCGACGCCCGCTGTCTACCGACGGTGGGACGAGATGGGCGGCCCGATAGGCGAACATGGCAATGACCTCGAGCCAGCGGCCGTGGACCTGGTGCCAGAGTTGGTGCGCTGGCGGGACGTGCTCGGGGACGCGACGGGTCGCCGTCCGAGGCTGGCCGGCAGCGGGAGTACGTGGTTCGTGGAGGGGGAGTATCCGGGAGGCGGTCGCCGGGTCGTGCGGACGATTCCACAGGCGGCGATGGCCTGAGATTAGGACTACTTGCCCCGCTGCCGCTGGGCGCGGGTGCGCTTGAGCATCTTGCGATGCTTCTTCTTGCGCATGCGCTTACGGCGTTTCTTGATCAGGGATCCCATGACGGGCCGCAGACTAACGGCGCCGTCGGGGATTGCGACAGCCGGCGTGGTGGGAACCGATCATTCGCACGTCAGGTAGCGAGCACACTCCCTCTTCGGCCCCGTTCCCCCTCGACCGCTTGGCGATGGGAGGCTATGCCGATGGATGCTTCGCGGACCGAGGATGAATCCCTTCTGGACCTGGCCATTGTCGAGGCCCGTGCCGGGCTTGCCGAGGGTGGCATCCCGATCGGAGCGGTGCTGGTGGTCGACGGCGAGGTGCTGGGCGCTGGCCACAACCGACGGGTCCAGCAGGGCTCGGCCATCCTCCACGGAGAGACCGATGCCCTCGAGGCGGCTGGCCGGCTACCGGCGTCCACCTATGCCCGAGCCACAATGGTCACCACGCTTTCACCGTGCCATATGTGTACCGGCGCGGTTCTTCTGTACGGGATCAGGCGGGTAGTGGTCGGCGAGAACCGCACGTTCCTGGGTGCCGAGGACCTGCTGCGGTCCCACGGCGTCGAGGTGGTGAACCTGGATTCCGAGGAATGCATCGAGATGATGACGGACTTCATCGCGGCGAATCCGATGCTCTGGAACGAGGACATCGGCGAGGTCGACCGATTGGAGACCTGAGTCGACCGGTTGCCTCCGGTGCGCTGATCGGGGCGGCCATTATCATCGGGCATGCGCAGTGTCCGGTAGTTCAACTGGCAGAACGCCTGACTTTGGATCAGGAGGTTGGAGGTTCGAGCCCTCCCCGGACAGCCACTACCGTGCCAGACGCAGTCGTACCGCCACGGCCGCCGCACCAGTGGGTGCGCCATCAGGGGGAGGTTGGTCGATGACGCCGGACGAACTGAAGTCCCAGATCGCTGACGACGGGGTGGAGTTCATCTACGCCATGTTCGTCGAGATGCACGGCAAACCGTGCGCCAAGCTGGTGCCCGTCACCGCCATTGACGACCTGTTGGAGGTTGGTGCCGGGTTTGCCGGGTTCGCCGCCGGGCCGCTTAGCCAGAATCCGGCCGACCCCGACATCCTGGCCATCCCCGATCCGGATTCGTACGTCCAGTTCCCGTGGCAGCCCAACGTGGCTGCCATGCAGTGCGACGCCACCGTGGAGGGCGAGCTTTGGCCCTACGCGCCGCGGGTCATCCTGCAGCAGGTGCTGGCCCGGGCTGCCGAGCAGAACCTGGTACTCAAG
>DPMC01000270.1:0-124 GCA_003541675.1 Acidimicrobiaceae bacterium
CCTCGCCGCCGTGTCCGCTTCCCCTGCCCTGACCGTGTCCGGGCTGTGCAGGTCCTATGGCGACGTCCGTGCCGTTGACGGCCTGTCGTTTCAGGTGGAACCCGGCGAGGTGTTCGCCCTGCTG
>DPMC01000270.1:456-5165 GCA_003541675.1 Acidimicrobiaceae bacterium
AACGGTGCCGGCAAGTCGACCACCGTAGAGATCCTCGAGGGGCACCGATCCCGGGACACCGGCACCGTGCAGGTCCTGGGGCATGATCCGGGTGCATCCTCGGCGGCCTTTCGAGATCGGATCGGCATCGTCCTCCAGGAGGTGGGCATTGAGCGTGAACTGACTGTCCGCGAGGCGCTGGTGCACTACGGCGCCTGCTACTCGCGGCGCCGTCCGGTCGACGAGGTGCTGGAGTTGGTGGGCCTTCACGGACTGGGGGACCGACGGACCCATCGGCTTTCGGGTGGCCAGAAGCGACGGATCGACCTGGCACTGGGCATCATTGGCGACCCGGACGTGTTGTTCCTCGACGAGCCGACCACCGGGTTTGACCCGTCGGCCCGACGACAGGCCTGGGAGATGGTCGACGGGCTGCGGGCGTTGGGCACCACGATCGTGTTGACCAGTCACTACATGGACGAGGTCCAGGCGCTGGCCGACCGGGTGCTGGTCATCACCGGTGGTCGGGCGGTTGCCGAGGGCACGCCTGACGAGTTGCGCGGTTCGATGGACCGCGAGACGGCCATCCGGGCCCGGTTCCCACTGGAGGCCGACGGCACGGTCGACGACCTGCTGGGCGGGCTGTCGGGGCGGGCCACCGTGCGTGACGGTCGCCTCGAGGTGCGGACCGAACAGCCCACCGCCGACCTGCACCGGCTCACCGCATGGGCCATGGAGCGAAAATTGGAGCTGACTGACCTGGAGGTTGTTCGGCCCACGCTCGAGGACGTCTACCTGGATCTGGTCGGCGGCGCCGGAGAGGCCGACGTCGGAGGTGGAGACCATGGCTGACCGGCCTGGACGGTTACCGTCGCCGCTGGGCCTGCTGATCCACCAAATCAGCTACCAGAACCGGGTGTTTCGCCGGGTGCCCATCTCGGCGTTCTTCACCCTGGCCTTCCCGCTCATGTTCCTGCTTTTGTTCGCGGCGATCTTCGGCGATATCGGCATCGGTGGGGGTCGTGAGGTCTCTGCGGCCCAGTTCTACGCGCCGGGCCTGGCCGTGTTCACCGCTGCGTCGGCCACCTACACCAACATCGGCATCTCTACGGCCATCACTCGTGATGAGGGGATTCTGCGGCGTGTTCGCGGTACCCCGCTGCCCAGGTGGGTGTACCTCGGGGGAGTCGTCGGTTCGGGCGTGAGCATCGCCGCGTTCGGTGTGCTGCTCATGCTGGCCGTCGGAATGATCGTCTACGGCGTGGAGGTCGACCTGGATCGGATCCTTCCGGCGGTTGTCACCTTCGTGGTCGGTACAGCCTCGTTCGCCATGCTCGGCCTGGCCCTGGCCGCCGTCGCCCCGTCGGGTCAGAGTTCGCCGGCGTTGGCTCAGGCCACCATGCTGCCGATGGCCTTCGTGTCAGACGTGTTCGTGCCTCTGGGTGACGATCCGACCCGGTGGTTGCAGGTGGTTGGCGACGTGCTTCCGCTCAAGGCCTTCGTCGAGGCCTTCTTCACGCCGTTCGATCCGTACCACAGTGGTTCGGGGTGGGAACCGGCGTTGTTGCTGCGGATGGCCTGTTGGGGAGTGTTCGGCGCCTTGGTGGCCGCCCGTCGGTTCCGGTGGGAGCCCTCGGTGGGTTCAGGCCGGTCGCGTCAGTCACGTCGAACCACGCCCGTCGACGGCTAGTCCGCGGGTTGGAAGCCGAGGAGCCCGTCGAGACCCTCGAGGTCAGCCGGGTCGTCGACGTCGAAGGCCAGGTCGGGGTCGTGCAGGCTCCTCCACGGCAACCCCAGGCGTTCAGCCTCGGCCACGTGCGCGGCGTACGAACCCGGTCCGTAGGCGAATCGGAATCCGGCATCGGTAGGCACCGAGAGCACCGGGGTGCCATCGAGATTCCGGTCCGGCACCAGAGTGATGCCCTGAGTGGCCGCACAGTGGTCCAGTCGGGTGGCCCGAGGAAGGTCGGCGTGGGCGATCACGACCTGTGGCACACCGTCGGCGGCCAGGGCAGCCACTCCGGCCTCCACGGCCCGGTTCAGGCCCGGCCCGTGGACCCGGATCACTGCGGCGCCCACCGAGCGGGCCCAGGCGTCGACCCCGTCGTCGTCGCAGACCACGGTCACCGGCAGGGGTGCCGCCGCAGCGACCACGGTGGTCGCCATGGCTCGGGCCAGGTCGGCACGACCATTGGCATCGACCGCTCCGGCAAGGCGGCCCTTAGCGTCGGTGAAGGCCTTCACGGGGATCAGTACGCCGATGGGTCCGGACATCGCGACACCCTAGGGTGACGCCATGACGCCCTCATCTCCGGCCGACGCGCTCGGCCTCGAGCCCGCGGCTCGGCCCGTGGAGAGGGTGGTCGTCATCGGTGCCGGGTCCTGGGGGACCACAGTGGCCGCTCTCTTGGCGCCCGTAGTGTCGACCGTGCTCTGGTCGCGACGATCGGAGGTGGCCGCTGACGTGGCCGCCGGGCGGGGAAACCGCCGCTACCTCGGGGGCCACGATCTGCCTCGTGAGTTGGAGGCCACCGACGACCTGCTCGGCGCGGTGTCAGGTGCCGATCTGGTGGTGGCTGGCGTGCCCACCCACGGCTTCCGGTCCACCCTCGTCAGAGCGGCGCCTGCCCTCGGCGCGGACGTGCCGGTGATCAGTCTGGCCAAGGGCTTCGAGCAGGGAACCGGCCTTCGTATGACCCAGGTGGCCGCCGAGGTGCTGCCCGGCCGACCGGTCGGAGTGCTGACCGGGCCGAACCTGGCTCGGGAGATCCTCGAGGGACGGTCTGCGGCCACCGTGGTGGCCGCCACCGATCCGTCGGCCGCCGTGACTCTCCAGGGTCTGCTGGCTTCGGACCGTTTACGGGTCTACACCAACGACGATCTGGTGGGTTGTGAAATCGGTGGCGCAGTTAAGAACGTGATCGCCCTGGCGGCCGGCATGGCCGAGGGGCTCGACACCGGCGACAACGCACGGGCCGCTCTCATCACCCGGGGACTGGCCGAGATGAGCCGACTGGGGGTGGCCCTCGGGGCCGACTTCCAGACGTTGGCCGGTCTGGCTGGGCTGGGTGATGCCCTGGCTACCTGCATGAGCGGCCAGAGTCGCAACCGATGGGTCGGCGAGCAGGTGGGTCGAGGCGCATCTCCCGATGAGGTACTTGCCGGCATGGATCAGGTGGCCGAGGGCGTCCGGGCGGCCGGAGTGGTCTGCCAGTTGGCCGGCGAGGTCAACGTCGAGGTCCCGATTGCCGCGGGTGTCCACAGCGTGTTCGAGGAGGGCCGATCGCCGGGCGAGGTCTGGGCGGACCTGATGGCCCGCCGACCGGCCGCCGAGATCGAACCACCCGAGAGCGGTGACGCGAATTTCTCATGACAGGTTCTCCTAGGACGGGCCTCACCTCACGTCTGGCGTTCTGGCGCGTCCGGCCCGCTGATGGGTCACCCGGACTGGCCGGGACGCGGGTCGGCACGTGGGACGGCCCGTTGGCGGTGGTCGATTCACGGGCCACCGTCCAGCCTCTCGGTGATGGGGACGGCAACGGATGGCAGGTCGAATGGTGGATTGGAGCGGATGACCGCTGGTACGCCCCGGAGGTGGAGGCAGCGGTCCGTCAGGTCAGGCTCGGGGCGGCACCGGTACTGGAGACACGGATGCGGGTGTCGGGTGGAGACATCGTGGCCACCACGTGGGCTGCCCAGGCCGATGGCTCGGCTGGGCCGGCGGTGGTTGTGGAACTGGCCAATGAGACGCCCGTGCCGGTGGCCGTGGCGGTCACCGTCCAGGCCTCGGCGGGCGGCTGGATCCGACGACTGTCCGTGGACGGTCGTCGACTCATGGCCGACGGAGCCGCCGCCGTGGTGGTCGACCGGGATCCGGGCCGGTTCTCACTGGTGGATGCCGGCGGGGACCTGTGGGCCGAGGTGACCGGAGGCCGGGCGGTCGAACAGGCGCCGGACCCGGTCCGTTGTCGGATCGGCGCGGCGGCCGGCGCCCTTGTCGTACCCCTCCCGCATCGGACGGCGTTGCGGTTCGCGGTGCCGGCCGGGGATCTGGTGGACAACCCATCGGCTGTGCTGCCGGCTGTCGAGCGGGTGGTTGCCGCCTGGGCGTCCCGACTAGAGATGGCGGCCACCGCCGATGTGCCCGAGGGTTTTGATGCGCAGCGGGCTTTGGTGGACCTCCTACTGGCCGAACCGTCAGCCTCCGTGGTCGTTGAGTTGGCCCGTTGGGGATTCGGCGAGGAGGCGGCCCAACGGTTGCAGTCGGGTTGGCCGGGTTCGGGTGCCGACCGACTTCGTGCCGTTGCCGCCCTGTGGGACCTGACCCGTGATCCGGCGTTGTTCACACGCGCGCTAGTCGGAGTACCGCTCGCCGATGGGTTGGACGGGATTATCCGAGCCGGTGGAGACGGCTCCGAAGCCCGCCGGGCCGTAGGGGCCCTCGCGGGGCTGTTCGAGTCGCTCGGTGACCACACGGCTGCTGCCGACGCTGCCTCTCTCGGCGAGATGGCGTCCCCGGTTGAGGACGCCCCGCTAGCGGTCGACGCGGGCCCGGCCGCCGAACTCCGGATGCTCGCTGACCGCCTGGTGCGACGCACCACAGACGGCCTGGACCTGTTGGTCGACGTGCCCGATGCCTGGTTGGGTCAGCCTGTCGAGGTCCTCGGTCTGGCCACCCCCGTCGGTCGACTGGGGTTCGCCGTGCGGTGGCATGGGGAACGTCCGGCCCT
>DPMC01000270.1:5551-7038 GCA_003541675.1 Acidimicrobiaceae bacterium
CTTCGGGTGCCGGGTCTGGATCGGGCGTTCTCTAGCACCGGTGCCACCGGAGAGGTGTTGTTGGCCGCGCCGGCCGGCCGGATTTCTCCCCGGAACAGCATTCCTGCCGAGGGTGGTTCGTTCACCTGATTTTCCGACTTCGCATTCTCGGGCTCATGGGGCCGGGCTCATAGGGTCAGGGCATGGCCGGACGGACCCGAATGCGCGCCGCGTTGCGGGGGAAGGCCCCCGGCCTGAAGGCCGAGAAGGAACTGTGGGCCGACGGCTACGCCGTGGTAGCCGGCATGGACGAGGTGGGCAAGGGCTCGTGGGCCGGCCCGCTGACCGTGGGGGCTGTCGTCGTCAACACGGACCGCCGTATAACCGGGGTCCGTGACTCCAAGATGCTTACCGAACCGGAACGTGAACTACTCGTGGATCGCATCACCGGATGGGCCACCGCCTGGTCGGTTGGCCACGCCAGTAACGACGAGTGCGATGAGCTGGGGATGTCGACTGCCCAACGCCTGGCGGCCCGGCGGGCGTTGGACAACCTCGGCGTGGAGGTCGACCAGGTGCTCCTGGACGGCAACTGGGATTTCGTAGGTGGAGGACGGGCCCGGACCATCGTGAGGGGTGACGCCACCAGCCTTTCGATCGCCGCGGCCTCCGTAGTGGCCAAGGTCACCCGGGATCGGATCATGCGGGGCGCCGAGGCCCGCTTCCCGGGTTATGGGTTCGCGGCGTCCAAGGGTTATCCCAGTCCCGTTCATCGTGAGGCTCTGGCCGAACGTGGTGCCACGACGTTTCATCGTCGGTCCTGGTCGTTTATGGACGGTCTGCCCGAGGTGGGTGAACCGGCCCGGGGCCGGGCTGGGGTGGCCCGTCTGTTCTGACCGCCGGTACCGTTTTGGCCATGCGTGGAACCGTGCGACTCCTCTGGTTGACCTTGGCGTGGACAGCCATTGTCTGGGTGGGCCGTATCCGCAACGTGGTCGGCGACGACGAGCTGACCGCCGGGGCTCAAACCTGGCAGATCGTGGTGGCCCTGATCTTCCTCGCGCTGGGCGCTCTGGTGGCCACCGTCCCCCTCGGGCTCTGGCACCGCCGCCCGCTCGGGTCGACCCGTCTGGTGGCGATGTTCTGCCTGTGGACCATCGTCTTTTGGACGGTGCGCGGTGGCGGCATGGTATTCGGTGACCATGAGGTCGGCTTCAAGGTGGTTCACACCGTGCTGGCCCTAGTTTCCATCGCTCTGGCTGGCGCCCTCTACCGGGCGGACCGGGACCTGGTCGGGGAGCCGTCCGCCGACCCTGTGATGGGCGTCGACCGCTAGCCTGCCCAGCCATGGGTCAGCCGATCACCGTCGTTGTCAAGCCATCGTCCCGAGCCGGGGTCGTCCGGTACGAGACCAACCGTGCCCTCACCGGTATGGGTCACGAGCGCTTCCGTGCCGGTGACGAGATTTCCGGAGGCACGCCCACTGACGAGTTGGCCCGCCGGCTGTT
>DPMC01000137.1 GCA_003541675.1 Acidimicrobiaceae bacterium
TGATCATCAATGTCCCAGACGGTGCCGTCGAGCGTGATGCCCGCCACCGGTGGTGCCACGGCACCCACCAGGTGGGTGGTCATCCGGTCCCGCACGGCCTCACGGGTAGCGAACACCATGACAAGCACGGCGAGCACCAGGCCCACAACCAACGCGGCGCGACGTACCGGATTCATGTGGACTGCTCACTGCTCTCGTCGGCAAGCAGGCCCCTACGCCGGGCACGACCGGTCGGGCTGCCAGCACCGGGGACGGAGGCCAACGCAGTGCCGATGGCCATCACTGCCCCCCCGATCCACAACCAGGCCACCAGAGGTTGCACGGTCACCCGGACCACCGTGTTGTCGGACCCGTCGCCAGACGCGATGCCAAGCCCCTCATCGGGGTCGGGTACCGCCAGCACCGCCAACTGCACGTCATCGCGGACCGTGGACCGGGTGGCTGGCGTGCCGATGGTCTGCCCGCCGAACGGGAACACGCTGATGGCCGGCTCGAACCGCTCGCCGTCGACCATCACGGCGACCCGGGTCTCGGTCTTCTCCGGCAGTTTCACGGTCGACAGGCCGTCGAAGACCAACTGGTGGCCGGCGAACGTGGCCCGGTCACCCACCGCGTTGAACCGGAACTCGGCCTGGCGGACGAACGACGACGAGCAGGCAAAGGCCACGGCAACCACGGCCACCCCGATGTGGACAACCATCCCGCCGCTGGACCGTCCCACCAGGCCGCGCAGTCCGCGGGCCCGGACGGCCAGTATCAGGTGCCGCATCGCCCCACCGGCAGCGAAGCCCCCCAGGCCCACGGCCAGAGTCGGGGACCAACCGCGGCCCCCTAGGACCACCGCCAGGACCATGGCCGCCGCGCCGGCCATCGCCGGCCAACGCAGCCGGACCGACAGGACCTCTACGGTTCCCCGGCCCCATGGCAGAGCGGGCGCCACGGCCATGAGGAACAGCAGGGCGAAGCCCACCGGCATGGTCATCCGCTCGAAGTACGGGTTGCCCACGGCGATCCGATCGCCCTGGGCCGCTTCGACCAGCAGCGGGAACACGGTGCCCAGTAACACCACGAAGGCGAAAGCCCCGAACAGCAGGTTGTTGCCCAAGAACGCCCCGGTGCGCGACAACGGCGACTCGATGGACCCCGGCGCCCTGAGGGCGTCACCCCGCCAGGCAATGAGCCCTACCGTGGTGGCCACCACGAGGGCGAAGAAACCCAACAGCAACGGGCCGATGCCCGACTCGGTGAAGGCGTGGACCGACTCCAGCACGCCGGACCGGGTGATGAACGTACCCAGGATGGTGAGGGCGAACGTGGCGCACAGCAGCGACAGGTTCCAAACCCGCAGCATCCCCCTTCGTTCCTGGACCATGACCGAGTGGAGGTAGGCGGTGCCGGTCAACCACGGTAGGAACGAGGCGTTCTCGACCGGATCCCACGCCCAGTAGCCGCCCCAGCCCAGCACCTCATAGGACCACCAGGCACCGAGAATGATCCCCAGGGTTAGGCATCCCCAAGCCGTCAAGGTCCAACGCCGGGCCTCGAGCAGCCACCCCTCGCCCAGCCGGCCGGTGGCCAGGGCGGCCACCGCCAGGGCAAAGGGCACGGTGAATCCGACATAGCCGAGGTACAGCACCGGCGGATGGAAGGCCATCAGTACGTGGTTCTGGAGCAGCGGGTTGGGGCCTGGCCCGTCGTAGCCGGCCCACGGTTCGAACCGGCCAAAGGGCTGGGCAGGGCCGGCCAGCAAAAGGAAGAAGAAGGCGCAGACGGCGAACATCACCAACAGGGTCCAGCCGACCATCGGGTCGTCGAGGCGATCCCGGAACCGGCGGACCACTAGCACCAGGTACCCCACGAGGATCAGGACCCACAAGAGAATCGAACCTTCGAGGGCCGACCACAGAGTGGCCACGTTGAACAGCGCCGGGGTGCGGTGGCTACCGTGCTCGGCCACGAAGGCCACGGTGAAGTCCCGGGTAATCAGCGCCCGTTCCATAACCGCCACCTGGCCGACGGCTGCCACGGCCAGCAGCACTGCCCAGGTCCGTGACCGGCCGACCAGCGACGGCGTGCGGGTGGCCAGTCCGACGGCCACGGTGACTATCCCGGCAACCGAGGCAGCCAGCCCGAGGGCTACAAAGAGCGTTCCGAGGGTGGCGTTCACCCGCTCGCCGAGGCGTTGCCGTCCGGGAGGCCACAAGCCTTGAGCTCGGCACCCTCGCCCCGGTAGTCGTTGTCGTGCTTGACCACCATGTGGTCGGTCCGGAGGTGCCAACCGTCAGCGGCCGGTGCAACGAGACCGGGAGGCACCGGACCACGAACCCACAAGCCCTGCAGGACCACCGGAACCCCAGGTTGGAACAGCTCGGCCGGGTCCCCGAGGTGCACTACGTCGGCCAGGACGTCACCGGCACACAGGGTGAAGACCACTGCCGACTCGCCGTCCACCTCAACCTCGAGGATTCCTGGCTGGGGCGTGCCAACCACCCGGAACCGGTCGCCGTCGAGTTCGGAACGCAGCTCCACGGCCCGGTCCGCCTCGTAGAAGAAGAGCGACGCGTCACCCAGAGTCTGGAAAAGGACGGCCACCACGGCCGCCACTAGCACCACGAGCACCACGACCGCGCCGGGTCGTCGTTGGACCAAGCCTGATTCGGGACGGGTGGGTACCGGTGTCAGGTCGTCGATCAGGTCGCCTTCTGGCCCCATCTTGTCGCCGGGATCAGGCATCGCCGGACCCCTGGTCCTCCAACCAACGCCGGTGGGCGTCGGGCACCTGTGCGCTGAGATCCCGTCCGCGTCGGATGAGGCGTAGCGCGTAGATCGCCAGCGTGCCCAAGGTGATGCCCCAGCCGGCGATCAGGTAGCCCACATAGGTCATGACGATTCCCCGGGAGACGGGTCGCCGACTGCCCTACGGAGCTCATCGTCGGGCGTCTCACCGCGACGCTCGACAATGGCGGCTGCCACCGAATGGTCCAGGGCCGCCCGCTCCAGCCACCCCACCCGGAACCGATGCAGTAGCAACCAGGCTAAAACCATGCCCAGCACGAGAAAGCCCAGCATCAGGGTGAACAGGGTGAGGTCCTCGATCTTGAGGTCGCCCAGGGTGGACTGCTGATGCAGGGTCCGGTTCTCCCACCATTCAACCGACCGGTTGACCAGCGGGAGGTCCAGTACGGCGACAAGCGCCACCACGGCGGCCCGACGGGAGACCGCCCGGGGGTCTCCGGTGGTGCGTCGCAGGGCTAGGTACCCGGCGAACATCAGGAAGAGGACGAGCGTGGTCATGAGTCTGACGTCGCCCCACTCCCACCAGGTGTTCCACACCGGTCGACCCCAGATGGAGCCGGTGACCAGCACTAATCCGCAGAACACCGTTCCCACCTCGGCCGCCGCGTGGGCCGTGACGTCCCACCACGGGGTGCGCCGAATCAGGACCCCGAGGCTGGCCACCGCACAGAGCCCGTAGGCCAGATAGGTCATGACGGCCAGAGGCACGTGCACGTAGAGCATCCGCACGGCATCGAACTGTCCGAACTCGGCTCCCGTAGAAGGGTGGATCCGGACGTCGGGATCGGTGAGGACGAAGGCCAGCACTCCGAGTACAGCCAGGCCGACGAGGGCGAGCACACCCAGCAGGCGCGAACCGCGCGACCCAGTGGTATCGCTTGCCGTGCCTTCCGGCAGGGGTGCTGGGCTCATGGGTTCTTCGGCCATCGGGGCTCCCGGTCAGTCCTCGACCAATGCGCCGTGAGCTGACGCACCGACCACGGTGAGGACCAGGGCGGCCACAGCCAACAGACCGGTCCATGCCCAGCCGTCGACCGCCGCGACACCGAGGGCATCGTCGAACGCCCGGGTGGCCCCGATCAGCACCGGCGCTAGCACCGGAAGCACGAGGATCGGCAGGAGGGTCTCCCGCGCCCTCAGCCCCGAGGCCAGCGCGCCATAGAGGGTACCGGCGGCCGCCACGGCGACCCCGGCTGCCACACCGGCCACCACCAGCAGGAACCATTCCTCCACGCTCACGCCGTAGAGCACCACGAGTCCGCCGACCAGCAACGCCTCGAGCACCAGCAACTGGACGAATACAGCAGTCGTCCGTCCCAGGTAGCGGGCCACCGGTGAAAGACCTGACATGCGAAGGGAGGTGCCCGTACCGTCGACAGAATCCAGCGAGGCCGACCGCTGGATGGCCAGCAGGGCACTCAACAGCACGGTCACCCAGAACAGCCCAGGGGCGAAGGTTCGAAGGGTCGAATGGTCTGCATCTAGAGCAAAGCCGAACAGCACCAGAACGAGCACCGCGAACGGCAGAACCTGGTCGACTACGACCCGTGACCGGGCCTCGATACGAAGGTCACGTCCCGCGACTAGTCGGGCGTCGCGCAGAACGGTCCGCAGCGTGCTCATCGGATTCCCCCGTCGTCGGTCGCCGACGCGTCGACCACCGCACCCCCGGCCAGTGTCACCGTCCGTGGGGAGAGGGCCGCCACCCGGTCCAGTTCATGGGACGACACGACCACGGTGCCACCGGCCGCCACCGCATCACCGATCAACGCATCGACGAGATCACGGCCCGCCTGGTCGAGGCCGGCGTGCGGCTCGTCCAACAGCCACAGTTCAGGCCGGCGGACCACCAGGGAGGCCAACGACGTCCGGCGACGCTGGCCGGCCGAGAGCGTGTGGACCGGCTGATCGAGCAGACGGTCGGGTACCTCAAGGCGGGACCGAGCCTCGTCGGTCCGACGATCGGCGTCGGCAGCCGACAGGCCGGCGGCCCGAGCCCAGAAACGTAGGTTCTCCCCCACGGTGAGATCGTCGTACAGCCCGGTCGCGTGGCCTAGGAGCGCCACCCGACGCCGAACCGATCGACGGCCAACCACTTCGGTGAGATCGTGGTCCAGTACCCGCACCTCGCCGGACTCGGGACGCAGCAGACCAGCGCACAGATGCAGCAGGGTCGTCTTACCGGCCCCGTTGGGGCCCCGCAGGAGGACCGTCTCACCGGCGTGGATCGTCAGGTCCACGCCGGACAGGGCGGGAAAGCGCCCCAGCAGCGCGACCGCGGCGCGCAACTCGACCACCGACACCCCGTCACGGTACCGGCCGGTCGTACCCTGACCCCATGTCCGACGCCTTCCGACGCTGTTTCGCTGGTTGGTGGGCGCCAGTGCTCTCGGGCCTGATGCTGCTAGCCGCAGCCTGTGGGGGCGGCGACGACTCCACCCTGACCGGTTCGCGTGGTGGCGGTCCGGCCGACGAAGCGGGCAACGGTCGGACCGCCACCACCTCGATCGTGGAGGTTCGACCCACGCAGCCCGATGCCGGGATCCCCGACTGGGTGGGCGAGGTGGTCAACCTCCACGACCTGGAAGCCGGGACTTGCTTCAACAGTTATTCGTGGGTTCAGGACGACCGAGAGATCGCCATCGATACCCGGGTGCCCTGCCCCGGTCCCCACCAGCACGAGATCTACCTGCGGACCGCCCATCCGGCCCGGCCCGGCGCACCGTGGCCGGGGGACCGGGAGATGGAGGCCTATGCCCGTGCCGAGTGCTACGCGGCCTTCGCTGGATTCGTGGGACTCATCTTCGAACTCTCGGAACTCGAGTTGGGCTACCTGACCCCGTCACGGACTGACTTCGAACACGACCGGGCGGTCTTCCGCAACATCCACTGCTTCGTCCACCGCTCCGACGGGACCGAGTTGGTGGGTACGGCTGCGGGATCCCGCCTCTAGCCAAGATCCACTGGCTGGTCCCCCACCGCGCCTCCCCTCGGCCGGCGGGCCAGCACCAGGGCCAGGCCGGTCCACGACTGGGGGACGGCTCCCAGGCCGGCGCCGGTGTCGGGGTTCCAGTACTCGGCCATGCCCGAGGCCCATGCCCCTGCCACCGTCGTCCGAACCAGCAACTCAGCAGCCCCTGGCGAATGGGGAGCCACGGCCCGCACCATCAGGTAGGCCAGCTGCGGCCAGACCGGTCCCCGCCAGTAGGCGTTGGGATCGAAAACGGGCTCAGCCCGGTGCACGCCGGTCGGACCGGCCGGTCCGCCGTGGGCCAATGGATCCAGGAGCTGAGCTACCACCCGGTCGGTCCGTCGCTCATCGTCCTCGACCAGCAGTGGCAGCAGGGCGTCCAGCGTTCGGACCCGGCCCGCTCCGTTGGCTGTGGAGCCGGCGTCCACCCAGGTGCCTCGGTCGTCGTCCCACTGTTCGGCTAGGGCGTCGACCAGCTCGTCGGCGGCCGCCGCAAGGTCATCGTCGCCGGTCACCGTGACCAACTCCCGGGCGTTGAACGCGATCAGGGCATTGAAGCCCGCGGGCGCCACCGCGAACACCGGGTTGGCTACCGCCTCGCCATCGGAACCGGTCTCAATGGTCGAGGCCAGCCGGTTCTTCACCGACCGCCACCGATCACGGTCAAAACCGCCGGGACAGTGGTCGTCCCAGCGGGGTGAGTCATCGGCCCCCGTCTCCCACGGATGACAGGCCCGGACGAGGCCTGAGGGATCACGACGGCGACCCCGCAGCAGGAACCACAAGCCAGCGGTGGCCCGCTCGACCACCTCGCCGTCGACCGGTTCGCCGGCCCGCACCAGTTCGGCCACCGCATGGCCGTACATGGGCGGCTGGGTGATCGACGAGTCGCCCGATCTCCCCCACAGGTCCTCGTGGAACCCGGGCTGGCGGATGTAATGCATGTGGGGCACGAACCCCGACGGCGTCTGGGCGGCCAACGCCACCGCCAACTCGCGGCGGGCCCGGTCACTGTCACCGAGGGCCAGCCACACCAGGACGTGGAAGCACGAGTCCCACAACCACTGCCACGGGTAGACCGTCGAGTTGGGGGCTGCATACCCTTCCGATACCCAGTGGTCGTCCAACATCGTGCGTACGACGGCCTCCATCGCATCGCTGTCCGGATCCGGGAGACCCATGGCTCGCTGCACCATCGTCTCCTTTCGTTTCGGCCCCACCGACGGCGTTTCGGTAGTAGCTCGGATGTGGGCCGACGCCCTGAGCGGGATCGGCTTCGACGTGGACTGGTTGGCCGGCGAGATCGAACCCGGCTGGGACGATCCTCGACCGGTCCGGATCGTAAACGGCCTCGGCATCGGTAACCCGGAACCCCCGGTCCTCGGCTCCCCCGATGTCAGTTCACTGGTCGACGATGTGGGCGATGCCCTGACTGGCGCCGATCTGGTGGTGGTGGAGAACCTCTGCACCATTCCACTGAATCCGACGGCCGCCCGTGTGATGGCAGGCGTGCTGCGAGGCCGGCCAGCCATCCTCCACCACCACGATCCACC
>DPMC01000231.1 GCA_003541675.1 Acidimicrobiaceae bacterium
GGTGACCAGATCGAGGAGTACCTGCTACCCACCATCCGTGGCGAGCGGGTCGACTGTCTGGCCATGAGCGAGCCCGATGCCGGGTCCGACGTGCGGGGCATGACGTGCCGGGCGGTGCGCGACGGGGACGACTACGTCATTAACGGGACCAAGCACTTCATCAGCCACGCCGACCTAGCCGACTACACAATCCTCTTTGCGGCGACCGGCGAGGAGGAGACCCCTCGGGGCCCCAAGAAGTTGATCACGTCGTTCCTGGTGGACCACGACACGCCGGGCCTGGAGATAGCCGATGGTTACCGGTCGGTGTCCAACCGCGGCTACCACAACTGCATCCTGAGCTTCGATGACTGCCGGGTGCCGGCGTCGGCCGTGCTGGGCGAGGAACACCGGGGCTTTGAGGTGGCCAACGAGTGGCTGGGCGCCACCCGCCTGCAGGTGGCCTCGGTGTGCCTGGGCCGGGCGGACCGGGCAATGGCCGTAGCCCTGGACTGGGCGGCATCACGCGAGCAGTTTGGCCAGAAGATCGGAAAGTTCCAGGGCGTCTCGTTCAAGTTGGCCGACATGCGGACCCGGATGGTCCAGGCCGAGCTAATGACCTACCGGGCGGCATGGCTGATGGATCGAGGCGAGATGGCTGACGGCGACGCCGCCATGGCCAAGATCTCGTCGACCGAGATGCTCCAGTTCGTGTCCGACGAGGCCATCCAGATCCTCGGCGGGATGGGCCTGATGGACGAGCTGCCGTTGGAGCGGATCTGGCGCGATGCCCGGGTGGACCGGATCTGGGACGGGACGAGCGAGATCCAGCGCCATATCGTGAGCCGCGAGATGTTGCGCCCCCTCGGGGCTTGATCCGGGGATCTCGAAGGTGACCGACGTGGGCGGGGAATCCCGCCTGACCCGTCTGCTTGCACCCCGATCGGTGGCCATGATCGGAGGCCGACCAGCGGAGCTGGCCATCGAACAGTGCCGTCGCCTGGGGTACGAGGGCGAGATGTGGGCGGTACATCCGACGCGGGCCGATCTGGCCGGGGTGTCGTGCGTGCCCTCGATCGATGATCTTCCGGGGGTGCCCGACGCGGCATTGGTGGCCGTGAACCGGTACGCCACTGTCGAGGTTGTAGGACGTCTGGCTGCCATCGGTGCCGGCGCGGCGGTCTGTTACGCCTCGGGTTTCGCGGAGATCGGACCCGACGGCACGGCTTTGCAGGAGGCCCTGGTGGCGGCGGCCGATGGAATGCCCGTACTGGGCCCCAACTGCTACGGGACGGTGTCGGCCACCGTCGGCGCCGCGCTGTGGCCCGACCAGCAGGGCTGTCGCCGGACCGATCGGGGCGTGGCGCTGGTGACCCAGAGCGGGAACATAGGCCTGGACCTGACCCTGCAGACCCGACCCATGCCCATTGCCCACATGTTGACGCTGGGGAATCAGGCCGATGTGGGTATCGAGGAATGCCTCGAGGCGCTGGTAGGCGATCCGGCGGTCACCGCGGTGGGCCTGCACGTCGAGGCCCTCCACGACGTGCCCCGATTCGTGGCTGCCTGCCAGCTGGCCTCAAGACGGGGCGTGCCGGTGGTGGCGCTCAAGACGGGGTCCTCGACCCGTGGCGCCGAGATCGCCGCGTCGCACACTTCGTCGATGGTGGGCAGCGACGAGGCCTATCAGGCCCTTTTCTGCCGGACGGGAGTGCGCCGGGTCCGGTCCGTGCCCGAGCTGCTCGACACGTTGCACGTACTGGACCGGCTTGGGGGTCTACCGGGGAACAGGATCGTCAGCCTGAGTTGCTCGGGTGGCGAGGCTTCCATCGTGGCTGACCGTTGCGAGGGACTTGACCTCTCGCTACCCGGGTTCGACGGTGCTCGGGTAGATCGGATCCGGACGGCCCTCGGTGACCCCCAGAAAGCAGCCCTAGTTTCAGTCTCCAACCCGTTCGACTACCACACGTTCATTTGGGGCGATCCGGAACGCTTGCTGGCCACGTTCACCGAGGCGGTCACCCGCGAACCAGACGGAGCGCCGGACGCCGCCCTCCTAGTCCTGGACTTCCCGTCGGAGGATCCCACATCGGACCTCGACGCCTCCAGTTGGTGGCCGACGCTTGAGGCGTTCGGTGCCGCGTGCATGGCGACCGGGACCCCCGGCGTGGTGGCTGCATCGATGGCCGAGAACCTTCCATTGACGGTGGAGGCCTCAGCGGTCGACATCGGTCTTGTGCCGGTCCGGGGCATCGATGAGGCACTGGTCGGGTTGGAGGCCGCCGCCTGGTGGGGGCGGAGGGTGGACGGCCCGTCGCTGGCGCCCCTGCCGGCGAGAACGACAGCGCCGTCGGGCCGGGCCGGGGGTACCTGCGTGACCTTGTTGGAGGCCGAGGCCAAGGCGGTGCTGGCCGGGCACGGAGTGCCGGTCCCGCCTGGTGAGGTGGTGGGGGTCGAGGAGGCCGCCGCGGCGGCCGACCGGATGGGCTGGCCGGTGGTCGTCAAGGCGGTTGGCGTAGCCCACAAGACCGAGGTCGACGGCGTGGCCGTCGGGTTGACAGACGCGGCCGAGGTGACTGGTGCGGCCCGGCGGATCGGGCTGGCCACCGGGGCTGACCGAGTGCTGGTCGAGGCGCAGATAGACGGGCCAGTTGACGGGCCCGTCGAGTTGCTGGTCACCGTCCGACGGGCCGATCCGGTGGGGTGGCTCCTCACCGTGGGGTCCGGCGGCACCCTCGTCGAGGTGCTGGCCGACACCCGAAGCCTGTTACTGCCGGCCGCCGATGATGACATCCGGAGGGCACTCCAGGCGTTGGCCATCCGTCCGTTGCTGGACGGCCATCGGGGTCGACCGGGGGTCGATCTGGATGCAGTGGTCGACGTAATCCAACGGATCGGGGCGGCCGCTCTTGCCGTGGAGGGATTGGTCGAGGTGGAAGTCAACCCGTTGATGGCCACCGCGGAAGGTGCCACGGTGGTGGACGTCTTGATGCAGGTCGAGGTCCCCGAGGAGCAGCCATGAGTGAAGAGACGACGAGCCCGATCCGGACGACGGTCGATGGTCCGATCCTCGACGTGGTGTTGGACCGTCCGAAGGCCAACGCCATCGATGCGACGACTAGCCGTGAGCTGGGCCGGGTGTTCGCGGGGTTCCGTGACGACCCGTCATTGCGGGTGGCCGTGTTTACCGGTGCCGGTGAACGGTTCTTCTCGGCCGGTTGGGACCTGACGGCGGCGGCCGACGGGGAGGCGTTCGAAGCTGACTACGGCGAGGGAGGTTTCGGGGGGTTCTGTGAACTTCCGGGTCGGAACAAACCGGTGGTCTGTGCGGTGAACGGCATGGCCGTCGGAGGCGGTTTCGAGATCGCCATGGCCGCCGAGTTCGTGGTGGCCGCCGAGCACGCGACTTTCTTCCTGCCCGAGACCGGTCTGGGAAT
>DPMC01000169.1 GCA_003541675.1 Acidimicrobiaceae bacterium
CCCGACACCCCCTGACGGCGAAAGGCCTCGGCGGCCGAGACGTTCGATGTCAGGATCCCTACCCGATTGGTCCCGTTAGCCACATCGCCCGGGACGCCGGTCAGAATCAACAGCGGGACGGTGAGCAGCGAGCCGCCCCCGGCAATGGTGTTCACGCAGCCCGCAAACAGGCCGCCGACTACCAACAGCACCACGTCCAGTACGTCCACCGGGGCCGTCCAATCAGGCCAGGGCGGAGCGGGTGTCGACCACGTCCCGGTGGAGCTGGTCCACGAGGGCGTCGACGCCGTCGAAGGTCCGCTGGCCACGGAGGTGGGCTACGAACCGCACACGAGCCTCCTCGCCGTAAAGGTCGGGGCCGCCATCACCCGTGTCGCTCGCTTCCGTCGGATTGGCGTCAAGCAGGTGGGCCTCCAGCAGGCGGGCTCCATCGTCGTAGAAATGCGGTCGGGTGCCCAACGAGATCGCTGTTGCGTGTACGGATCCGTCGGGCCGCTCGTACCAGCCGGCGTATACGCCGTCCTCGGGTAACAGCATCGCCGGGTCGACCCGGACGTTGGCTGTCGGGAAGCCGAGTTCGCGACCCCGGCGGTCGCCGCCACCCACCGGGCCCCGGATCTCGTACGGGCGGCCCAGCATGGCGTTGGCCCGCTCTAGGTCGCCTCGCGACAGAGCCCGTCGGATGAACGTGGACGACACCTGCTCGTGGTCTCGGGTCGGCTGCCCATCGAGGCCGACCAGGCCCATACCCAGCACCTCGAAGCCCAACTCCTCTCCCAGCTCTCGGAGGAGGGCCACGTTGCCTTGCCGCTGGTGTCCGAAGTGGAAGTCCTCCCCCACTACGACCAGGCCGGCGCCCACGCAGCCGACCAGCACGTGTCGCACGAACTCGTCGGCTGACTCCAAGGCCAGGTCCTCGTCGAAGGGGACGACCATTGTCAGATCCACTCCGGTCATGGCCAACTGCTCGAGCTTCTGCTGCGGGTCGGTCAGGAGTAGTGGCGCCGATTCGGGGCGGACGACGCTGGCCGGATGGCGGTCGAAGGTGACCACCGCTGAGGCCATGGACCGCTCAGCAGCCAGGCCACGAACCCTGGCGATCACCTGCCGATGCCCGGCGTGGACTCCGTCGTAGGCGCCGATGGTCAGCGCGGTGCGCGGCGCATCGGCGGGATGGGGAGCGAGCTCCGTTCGGATCTCCACGGCGGTGAGGCTAGCCACCGGCCTCCGGCCAGCCGGGACCGGCCCACTGGATTGCCCAGCGGGTAGCGGGTGAAATACCTGGTCAGGAAGTGGGCGCCAGCACCATGATGGGCTTCACCCGCCCGGGCCGGTCGCCGTGGGGTCCGTACACGGCCAACAGGCTCCCGTCGGGGCCAAGCACCGGCCACGGACCATCCACATCGAGCCCCGCTGAGCCCAGGCCAAGCGCCTCGGCGTCCATGGGCCTGCCATACGAGATGTCGACGGCCGTGGCTTCATCGACCACCACGGCGGGGAGGTCGCGGAAGGCCTCGGCCATGGGGAGTAGCACCGGCGACTCCAGGGGATGGGCCTCGGCGAGGGTGAAGGGCCCGACCGCGGTGCGCCTCAGTTTCCGGAGGTGAGCACCCCCGCCGAGCGCCTCGCCCAGATCAGCAGCCAGCGTCCGGACGTACGTTCCCGATGAGCAGGTCACGACGACGTCGTAGACGCCTGGCTCGTTGGCCGGGGTCACATCGAATCGGTGCACGGTGACCGGACGGGGTGCACGTTCCACCTCGCCACCTTCCCGGGCGATCTCGTGGAGTCGTCGCCCCCCCACCTTGACGGCCGAGACCATCGGTGGAATCTGCTCGATGTCCCCCACGAATCGTGTGGCGGCCTCGGCCACCTCGGCTGGGGTCACCGCCGCCATGTCGAAGGTGGCCGTCACATCGCCCGACGAGTCCAACGTGGACGTCGACGCACCCAGGACGACCTGACCGGTGTATTCCTTGCCCAGCGCAGTCAGGAATCTGAGCAACCGGGTGGCCCGGCCCACGCCGAGCACCAGGACGCCGGTGGCGTCAGGATCCAGAGTGCCGGAATGGCCGATCTTGCGCGTGCCCAGCACGCCACGGGACTTGGCCACCACATCGTGGCTGGTCCAGCCGGCCTCCTTGTCGATGACCGCCAGACCTTCCGGGGCTGGCTTACCAGAGGCCTGTCTCCCAGAAATGGGCCCCCCCATGGTCACTCTTCCTCGGAAGGGTCGCCTTCGGGTGACTGTTCCCCAGCTATGGCGGCTGCCTCCATGGCTGCGGCATCCATGGCGTCGGTGGCGGTGGTCGGTCCGATCCCGCGCAGGATCTCCTCGATGCGGTCGGCCGAGCGGGCGGTGTCGTCGACCACAAAGGTCAACGGCGGAACCCGTCGCACCCGAGCCTGGTCACCGATGGCCCGCTGCAGCCGGGGCCGATGGTCGGCCATGGCTTCCAGGAGCTCGGCATCGTCGATGTCGGCCGTGAGGAACACCCGGGCGATGCTCAGGTCCTGGTCGGTCTCCACACCGGTGATGGTCACGAAACCGAGACGGTCGTCGTCGATTCGTTCCAACTCGCCGGCCAGGATGCGGACCAGCAGCTCGTTGAGCCGATCGGTTCGCTGGTAGCCACGGGTCGAACCACCGAAGCGAGGTCGACGCTGTGCGCTTCGTCCCATGATCGGCCCTAGGTGCGGGCGATCTCCCGTTCCTCGAAGGTTTCGATCACGTCGCCGTCCTTCAGGTCCTGATAGTCCGAGAGCCCAATACCGCACTCGTAGCCGGACTGGACCTCGCGGACGTCTTCCTTGAAGCGACGCAACGAGCTGATCTCGCCTTTCCAGATGATCGTTCCCTCTCGCAGGAAACGAACCTTGGAACCACGGGTGATCGTTCCGTTGGTGACGTAGCAACCGGCGATCTTGCCGATCCGCGGCACCGAGAAGATCTCACGGACCTCGGCGTCGCCGGTCACGACCTCCTCGAACTTGGGGGCGAGCATGCCGAGCATGGCAGCCTCAATGTCCTCGATCAGCTTGTAGATGATCTCGTAGGAGCGGATCTCGACGCCCTCGGCCTCGGCCATCTCTCGTGCCTTACGTTCCGGGCGGACGTTAAAGCCGATGATGGTGGCGTTGGACGTGGCGGCCAACTGGATGTCGTTCTCGGTGATACGACCGACCGCCCTGTGCACGAAGGCCAACCGGACGTCCTCGCGCTCAAGTTTGCGGAGGCTCCCGGTGACGGCCTCCAACGAGCCGTTCACGTCAGCCTTCACGATCAGGTTCAGCGTCGCCGCCTCGCCCTTCTGGATCTGTTCGAAGATGTCCTCGAGTCGGGCGCCTCCGGACAGGGCGTGGGCGTCACGACCGATGTTGGCCTGACGACGCCAGTGGCCCCGCTTGTCGGCCACCCGGCCGGCGACCTTCTCGTTGGGCGCCACCACGAAGCCTTCACCGGCATCGGCGACGTCAGACAGGCCTAGTACCTGCACGGGTGCGGACGGGCCGGCCTCCTTGACCGGGCGGCCCTGATCGTCGACGAGGGCTCGCACGCGACCCCATGCCGCGCCGGCCACCAGGGGGTCTCCCACCTTAAGGGTGCCCCGTTGGACCAGCACGGTGGCCACCGGGCCCCGCCCGATGTCAAGGAAGGACTCCAGCACCACGCCCTGGGATCGACCGTCGGGATCGGCACGGAGGTCCTCGACCTCGGCTATCACGTTCAGGTTGTCCAGGAGGTCGTCGACTCCCAGGTTCTCCAGCGCTGAGACCTCGACGCAGATCGTGTCACCGCCCCACGACTCGGGCACCAGGTCGTGTTCTGCTAGCTGGCCCAGGACCTTCTGGGGGTCGGCGTTCTCGCGGTCGATCTTGTTGACGGCCACGATGATCGGTACGTCGGCGACCCGGGCGTGATTCAACGCCTCGATGGTCTGGGGCATGACGCCGTCATCGGCGGCGACCACCAGGACCACGATGTCAGTTGAACCGGCACCACGGGCTCGCATGGCGGTAAACGCCTCGTGACCCGGGGTGTCAATGAACGTCAGGGACTTGCCGTCCCGATCCACCTGGTAGGCGCCGATGTGCTGGGTGATACCGCCGGCCTCGTCGTCGACGACGTTGGCGCTGCGGATCTGATCCAGGAGCTTGGTCTTGCCGTGGTCGACGTGCCCCATCACGGTGATGACCGGTGGACGGATCGGTGCCTCGTCGTCATCGAAGTCATCCACGATGTCGAGCAGTTTGAGGAGTTCGACCTCCTGCTCTTCACCGGGGTCGACCATGCGGATCTCGGCGCCCAATTCGGCGGCGAACAGTTCGATCATGTCGTCGGACAGTGACTGGGTAGCGGTCACCATCTCGCCCTGCTGCATGAGGAACCGGACGACGTCGGCCGCCGTGCGGTTCATCTTCGGACCGAGATCCAACGCAGTACAGGCACGTTCGACGACGATCTCACCCTCGGGCACTGCGGTGTCATCTGGCGTGTAGGACGGCACGTCCATCGGCTGGAGTTCTTCGCGACGGCGACGACGACGACCCTTTCGACGCGGGGGGCGACGCCCACCGGGACCGCCACCGGGACCACCCGGACGGCCACCGGGACCACCGCCGGGACCACCAGGACGGCCACCGGGACCACCGCCGGGACCACCAGGACGGGCCGGGCCACCGCCGGCGCCGGGAACGGATTCACGGGGACCGCCACCCATTGGTGGACGTCGGCCCACCGGTGGCGGACCGGTACGACGGCCGGGGGGACCCCCTGTCGGACCACCGGCCGGCTCAGCAGTAGAACGACCACCCAGGCCGGGAGGCGGCGGAATTGGCTTGCCCGACGAGGAAACCGGTGGGCCGGGAGGCGGCGGAATCGGCTTCCCGGACGAAGAGAGTGGAGGGGTTGAACCGACGGGTGGCACGACGGGCGCGTTCGGATCGGCCACCTTCGCAGCGAGATCAGGGACGGCCGGGTCAGAGATCCCCGAACGATCGTCCGCGTCGACCGTCGGCGTCGCTGTCGGGGCCGACTCGGGGGCGGGCTCTCCCTCGACAGTCCTCTTGGTCGGGGCCGAGGATCCGCTGGACGAGATGACTCGTCGGGGTTCTTCTGTCTCGA